>CAYNSP010000033.1:0-15705 GCA_964400035.1 uncultured Acidimicrobiaceae bacterium
GGGCAGGGATCGTTGCGACGGATCTTGTCAGTGGCTGCCGGGGCACGCGAGTTGGTGACCGTGGGACCGGCCTCAACCCGCTGCGGTTGGGTCTTCGGTTGGGCGACTTCGACATGGAAGAGGTAGCGGACGGTGTCCTGCTTAACCGCTTCGACCATGTCGGTAAACATGTCAAACGCCTCCCGCTGATACTCAGAGAGAGGATCTCTCTGACCCATCGCACGGAGCCCGATGCCGGAGCGGAGATAGTCCATCTCGGAGAGATGCTCCCGCCACTTGTTGTCAATCACCGACAGGACCACGGACCGCTCCACCTGCTTCATGAGATCGGGTCCGAGTTCTGCAGCCCTGCTCTCATAGGTGCCGAGGGCCTCGTCTACGGCAAAGTCGATTACGTCGTCGGCGTCGAACTTGCCCTCAAAGAGCGATCGATCGAGTTTTGACGGGTAATAGAGGGCGAGCTCGCGCTGGACCGCATCCCAATCCCACGACGACTGCGAGATGTTGTCGTTGATCCCGGATTCAACGACACCGGCGATCGCATCGCTGATCCAGTCGGCGATCAGGTCCTCGTCCGAACCTCCCTCGAGGATGGAGCGACGCCACCCGTAGACGCTCTCCCGCTGGGTGTTCATCACCTCGTCGTACTTGAGGACGTTCTTGCGGATCTCGAAGTTTTGGGACTCGACCTGACGCTGTGCCCGCTCGATGGACTTGTCGACCATCTTGGCCTCGATGGGCTGGTCTTCGGGCAACTTGAGGCGGTCCATCATGCTGGCCACCCACTCACCCTGGAAGCGACGCATCAGGTCGTCCTCCAACGAGAGGTAGAACCGGCTCTCGCCGGGGTCACCCTGACGACCGGACCGTCCCCGAAGCTGGTTGTCGATACGTCGTGACTCGTGTCTCTCGGTGCCGATCACATAGAGGCCACCGGCGTCGAGGACCTTCTGGCGGTTGGGTTCGAGTTCGGCGTCGAACTTTTCGGTGAGTTCCCGCTCCAGCTGAGGGTAAGACGGGTCGGACGGATCGATCCCCTGCTTCTTTAGTTCCGCCCGGGCCATGCCTTCGGGGTTTCCACCAAGCTTGATGTCGACACCACGACCCGCCATGTTGGTAGCGACTGTCACCGCCCCCGGCCTACCTGCCTGGGCGATGATCTCGGCCTCACGGGCATGGTTCTTGGCGTTGAGCACCTCATGAGGGATCCCCCGCTTCTCGAGGAGTCGGGAGATGAGTTCGGAACGTTCGATGGAGACAGTGCCGAGCAGGACCGGCTGGCCCCGACGATGACGTTCCGCAACGTCCTCGGTTACCGCGGCGAACTTGCCGGCTTCGGTCTTGAAGACCACGTCGCCTTGGTCGATCCGGGCGACCGGACGATGGGTGGGAATCTCGAGGACTTCGAGTCCATAGATCTGGGCCAGCTCGGCGGCTTCGGTTTGGGCGGTACCGGTCATACCGGCCAGCTTCTTGTAGAGACGGAAGTAGTTCTGGAGGGTGACGGTGGCCAGGGTCTGGTTCTCCTGTTTGATCGCTACCCCTTCCTTGGCCTCCAGCGCCTGGTGGAGACCCTCGGAGTATCGGCGACCCTCAAGGACACGACCGGTGAACTCGTCGACGATCTTCACCTCTCCCCGATCGATCAAGTAGTCGACATCTTTCTTGTACAGCGTCTCCGCCTTGAGAGCGGTCTCGAGATGGTGGACGAAGTCGACGGCGGCGTGGTCGTATAGGTTTTCGATCCCGAGGATCTGCTCGACCCGAGCCACGCCTTCTTCTGTGGTGAGGACCTGGCGCTTCTTCTCATCGACCTCGTAGTGGACGTCCTCCTGAAGGCGACGGGCGATCTTGGCGAAGTCCCGGTACCACCGTGCCGTGTCCGAAACCTGTCCGGAGATGATCAGTGGGGTCCTGGCTTCGTCGATCAGAATCGAGTCAACCTCGTCGACGATGGCGTAGTGATGACCCCTCTGGACCATGTCGTCGAGCGACATCACCATGTTGTCGCGCAGGTAGTCGAAACCGAACTCTTTGTTGGTCCCGTAAGTGATGTCCGCGGCATACGCCATCCGTCGCTCCGCCGTCGGCATGCTGTTCTGGATGTATCCGACAGTGAGGCCCAGGAAGCGGTAGATCGAACCCATCCACTCCGCATCACGTGTGACCAGGTAGTCGTTGACCGTGACCATATGAACACCGGTTCCGGCGAGGGCGTTGAGATAGGCCGGCATGGTCGATACCAGGGTCTTGCCTTCACCGGTCTTCATCTCGGCGACCATTCCCCGGTGGAGGGCGCAGGCACCGATCACCTGCACGTCGTAGTGCCGCTGGCCGAGGACCCGCCGGGCGGTCTCACGGACGGCAGCGAACGCTTCGACCTGGATGTCGTCCAGGGAGGCCCCGTTGGCAAGGCGGTTCTTGAATTCAGGGGTGAGCGCGGCCAGCTCTTCGTCGCTGAGGGAGGCGATCCGAGGTTCGATCTCGTTCACCGCCCGGACGATTCCCTCGAATTCCTTGAGGGTCTTGCCTTCACCGGCGCGCAGGACTTTCTGCAGGAGTGGCATCAGGAAACTCAATTGTACCGGCGACGGGGATTTGACCCGAGTCGCCCGGGCTTAACGAGCCCGGATCAGCCCTTCCCGGTATGCCCACTGGGCTGCCTCGAACCGGGAGCTGAGTCCGAGCTTGTCGAGGATGTTGCGGATGTGATTGCGAACCGTGTTCTCGGAGATGAAAAGCCGGTCGGCGATCTCCTTGGAGGTCATCCCGTCGCCGACCATCGACAGGATCTCGAGTTCCCGACCGGTCAGTTCAGGCGTGCGTCCCATGGACGCTCCATGGTGACGGAGGAGGTTGCGGAGAGCGCTGAACAGCTTGCCACCCATGGCCGGCGATACCGCCGCCCCACCGTCGAGCACGTCGTGCATCGCCGCCACCAGTCGGGGAAGCGGGGTGTCCTTGGTCATGTAACCCGAGGCACCGGCCTTCACCGCGGCGAGGAGATCCTCAGACGACTCCGAGGCGGTCAGGAGCACGACCTTGGTCTTGGGGCTTACCTTGATGATCGTTCCCACCACCTCGAGTCCGGACATTCCGGGCATGAGAAGGTCGAGAAGGACAAGATCGGGTTCATGCTCACGGGACATGTCAATCCCGGTCATGGCGTCGGCCGCCACCCCAACGACCGAGAAGCCCTCCTGAAGGAAGGCTGCGCGCAACGCTTCTCTGAAGAGTTCAGCGTCGTCGACGATCAGAACTGATGCCACTCTTGATCCCATCCTGGCTGTCGCAGGCTAGAACGTCCGGAGACCACGTTGGCCGCGGCTGCGATCGGCACTCGAGCCGGTCCGATGGCGTATGCAGCAGCGAGAATGGTCATTCCGGTCGTCACCACATCATCGACAAGAATCACCGAATCTGAAGGGGCTCAACGGACCCTGAATGGAGCGACCGAGCGGGAATGGTCCCCGCCGGCCCGTCGTCGGGAGTGGAGCACAGGTGCCAGCACTGATTCCACCGGGACCTCGAGGAGACGCGACAGCTCGATGGCGAGAAGGCGGGCCGGATCGACTCCGTAACGGACCCGCCGACTCGTGGCACGCGGGATAGGAACCACTGGCAGCCGTGGCAGCCTCGGAGCGAGCAGTTCTGCCACGAATCGGGGATACCCGCTTACTCCGCGGTATTTGAGGTTGTGAACCAGGACCGTGGCCGGACCGGTGTGCTCGAATGCTCCGACCACCCGCAGGCCCCCGTCGAGCAATCGGTCCGGTGCGGGATTCAGTTCACGCGCACAACTCCGGCAGACCGGCAGGCCATAGCCACGCAGACACACCTGGCAGAGCATGCTCCCGAACTTACGGGTTCGGGGTGGAGGTGCCTAGAAGGTCGAGTGCCCTGATAGATCCCTCAGGCGGTGCCTTCCTGCCACCCGCTGAGGTAAGCGATCTGCTCGTCAGTGAGCGTCTCCAGACTTGCCCCGAGCTGATCCAGCTTGATCGAAGCGACCATGTCGTCGATCTCAGCGGGAAGGGTGTAGATCTTCGGTTCCAGCCGGTCCCGATTCACGATCAGGTACTCGGCCGCAAGTGCCTGGTTGGAGAAGGACATATCCATGACATCCGCGGGGTGGCCTTCGGCCGCACCCAGGTTGACCAGTCGGCCTTCGGCCACGACGAGGATGCGTCGCCCGTCAGGTGCCTCGAACTCCTCCAGGTTGTTCCGGATCGGACGGCGGGCAACCGAATGCGCCCTCAACGAGGCGAGATCGATCTCGATGTCGAAGTGGCCCGAGTTGGCCAGGATCGCCCCATCCTTCATCCGGTCGAAGTGTTCCTGACGGAGGACGTGTTTGTTACCGGTCACCGTGATGAAGATGTCGCCGATTGCGGCTGCCTCGGCCACGGTCATCACCCGGAACCCGTTCATTGCTGCTTCGAGGGCGCGCACCGGGTCGACCTCGACCACGATCACCTTCGCTCCGAGGCCATCGGCCCGATCGGCCACGCCACGACCGCAGTCCCCGTATCCGATCACCACCACATTGAGGCCGGCGAGCAGGACGTTGGTAGCCCGGATGACACCGTCGAGGGTTGACTGACCGGTCCCGTATCGGTTGTCGAAGAGGTGCTTGGTCGCAGAGTCGTTGACGGCGACCACGGGGACCCGCAGAGTCCCGTCAGCGGCCATCGCCTTCAGACGGATGACTCCGGTTGTGGTCTCCTCCGTCGACCCGACCACTTCGATGTCGCGACGATCGGTGTGGAGGAGGTTGGCGAGGTCCGCCCCGTCGTCCATGGTGATGGCGGGGGCGTAGTCCAATGCCAGGTTGAGATGCTTGTAGTAAGTGTCCGAGTCGACACCACGGATGGCATAAACAGGGATTCCCTCGGCCACCAGGGCTGCGGCCACGTCATCCTGGGTTGAGAGAGGGTTCGAGGCACACAGGATCGGCTCCGCCCCACCGTCTCGCAACGCCAGCATCAGGTTGGCTGTCTCTGCGGTCACATGCAGGCAGGCCGCGACCACGTAACCGTCCAGGGGTCGTTCCTCCCGGAAACGCTCCGCAACGCTCTTCAGGACCGGCATGCGCCGACCCGCCCACTCGATCCTCCGTACCCCCTCTTCGGCAAGCGACGGGTTGGCGATGTCGTAGTTCACTTTTTCTCCTCGGCAAGAAGCACTTTCAGTTTCTCGATGGTGGCGACCGGAACCGGATCGACACCGGCCGACCCGGCCAGCATCCAGGAGACGAGATCCCCCACCACCGTCAACGACACGAGACGTGCCAGTTCGGAAGTCCCACGGGAGGCCACCTGACCCACCCAGGGGACAGCAGTCTGGGTGAGGTCGCGGGTGAAGGCAAGTCGGGCTCCAATGCGGTCGTGGTCACTCCGATCGGTCAGGGCAACCACCCCGAAGATCCCGGCGGTCTTTTCCAGCATCGCTTCCCAACCAACCAATTCGTTGTGGTTCAGTTCCGGGAGAGGCGACCACCACGCCGGTGTCTTGGCGTTCTCATTGATCTGGGTCTTCCACCGCTGCGCTACCGGGATCGTGAATGGTCCGCCGGCGTACATCAACGGGATCCGACCGGACAGAGCGGTGGCGATCCGTTCGGCTTCCTCCCAGCTCTGACTCCCCTCCTGTGTCTCCTGATCGGCGAGGTCGGCGGCCTCTACGAATGCGAGACGCTGATCGGTGACAGCGTTGGCCGCCTGCAGGAGGCGAAGGCCAGCACCGAGCATCAACCCGAGGGCGGCCCGGGGTTGGACCCCGGGGGTCACCCGGATCGAGGGCCAGGAGCGCGGTTCGGACATCCCGGCAAGCTTTCCGCCGGTGGTGATGGTGGCCACGGCCAGACCCTTCTCATGTGCCGAAAGTGCGAAATCGAGTGTCTCCTCGGTGTTACCCGAGTAGGAGGCGGCGACCACGAGCGGACGTTGCCGGACCGCCCACGTCGGGACCGGTCCGTAACCCTTGTGAACCGTGACCCGCGCACCGGTCACCGAAGCGAGAGGCGCCAGGTAGTCGCCGGCGATGCCCGACCCGCCCATCCCGGCGAACAGGATCTCCGACTGGGTCGATATGGGCGGGACGTCGATGCCGGCAGCCCAACGCAGTTGATCTCCGAGGGCCCTGATCTGGGCGAGCATGTCAGTCATTCTTTTCCGCCTCCTCGACGAGCATCACCGGAATACCGTCCCGCACCGGGTAGCGGTTGCCACAGGTCTCACACACCAGTCTCGAGGCTTCAACGTCCTCGGTGAGATTGCCGTGATCCGCAGGGCACACCAGGATCCCGGCGAGGAGGGGTGGGATCAGATTCATCAGTTCTCCAGGATGTCTCGGACGTATCGAACGAGGGCAGCAACCCTCGCTTCATCTGCTGCCTCCACATTGAGACGGAGCAGCGGTTCGGTGTTCGATGGTCGCAGATTGAACCACTCGTGGCCAAAGTCTGCGGTCAGACCGTCGAGATGATCCACGCTGGCGCCTTCGAGTCGCGACCCGACCTTGTTCATGGCCGCGGTGGTGTCGCCGACCTTGAAGTTGATCTCCCCGGAGGCTGAGTACCTCTCCACTTCCTTCCGGACCGCGGACAGAGGCTCATCTCCTGCGCTCAGGATGGCCAGGAGATGGAGCATGGCGAGCATCCCGGAGTCGGCACCGAAGTTGTCCCGGAAGTAGTAGTGGGCGCTGTGTTCCCCGCCGAAGACGGCACCGGTCTCAGCCATCACCTTCTTGATGAAGCTGTGACCGACCCGGGTCCGGAGAGGGACGCCGCCAGCCTCGCGGACGATCTCGGGGACGGCCTTCGATGTGATCAGGTTGTGAACGACGGTGGCACCGGGATTGTTGGTGAGGATCTGCCTGGCGATCAGGGACGTCACTGCACTACCACCGAGTGGCTCGGCTCGGTCGTCGAGGAAGAAAGCACGGTCGGCGTCGCCATCGAAAGCCACCCCGAGGTCGTAGTCGCCGGTCTTCATGAACCGTTGAAGGTCGACCAGGTTCTCGGGATCCAAGGGGTCGGCCGGATGGTTGGGGAAGCTCCCGTCTGGATCCAGGTAGAGCCCATCCAGAGATGCCGGGATACGATCGAATACCCGATGGATTGCCACCCCGGCCATTCCGTTTCCACCATCAACAGCCACCCGGAGCGGACCGATCGAGTCGGGTGTGACGATGGAGAACAGGTGGTCGACATAGGCGTCGACCATGTCAACGGACGCGATGGTTCCCTGCCGCCCTGACATCTCCGGAATCCCGTCGGTGACCAGTTTCTTGATCTCCTCGAGACCGGTTCCGGTCCCGATCGGTAGAGCACCTGGACGGCAGAGCTTGATCCCGTTGTATTCGGGTGGGTTATGCGAGGCGGTGATGATCGCCCCGGCAACCCGGTTGGCACCTGAGAAGTAGTAGACGGCGTCGGTGGGCACCTCTCCCAGATCGATCACATCGGCACCGGTGCTCATCGCCCCTTCGGCCATCGCCGCGGCAAACGGTTCGGAGGAAGGCCGACAATCCCGCCCAATTGCGAGGCGGTCGGTCTCGAGGAGGGTGACTACTGCGGCACCGACCCGCCGGTACAGCTCGGCATCGAGCTCGCCATTGTCGGTGCGACCTCTGATGTCATATGCCTTGAAGACGGTGTCTGGTTGCATGAGCGGGGCAGTGTATTTGCCGCTATCCGGTACCCCGCGTCCGGTGTGGCGAATCCGACAGTGAGACATGCGACGTGGCATCCGGTCCTCACCGGTCGGGATTACGCTGCCGGCTCAGTGTCCAGAACAGTCTCCGTTGTCGTGCCCGTCTACAACGAGGCTGAGTTCATCCCTGAGGGGCTCCCACAACTGATCGAGGCTGTTGCCGCCGCTACCGACGACGCTGAAATCATCATCGTGGAGAACGGATCGAGCGATGGCACCGCAGATGCCGCACGTGCCATCTCCGATTCGGTAACGGTCATCAGTCTCCCGGAACCCGACTACGGGGCGGCAATGAGACACGGATTCCTGGTCGCCCGGGGCGAGTGGGTGGTCAACTTCGACATCGACTACTTCTCATCTGAGTTCCTCTCCACCGTGCTGAATCAGCCTGAAGACATCGACCTTGTGATCGCCTCGAAACGCGACCCCGAATCTGTGGACCGGCGGCCTCTGATAAGACGCTTGGCGACCCGGGTGTTCAATCTTCTCCTCCGCACCATCCTCGGCTCGAGGGTCAGCGACACCCATGGCATGAAAGGGTTCAGGCAGGCCCTGGTCAGCGACATCGCCCCACAGGTGGTGAGTACGAAGGATCTTTTCGATACCGAACTGGTGATTCGCGCCGAGCGAGCCGGCTACCGGATCATCGAAGTACCTGTCGAAGTGGTCGAGATGCGTCAGGCGAGGTCGTCGCTGATCAAGCGTGTCCCCCGCACGGTCAAGGGTCTGTTCAGGATTCGGCGGGTTCTGCGTTCCTGACCCTACGGCGGTTCCAGATCGGCAACCCGATCAAAGCCAGCAACCCCGCCGCGGTGAACACCTTGCCACCCATCTCGGCCCAGGTGTCGGAGAACTCAAGGACCACTTCGGTGTCCGTGGGGACGACGACCATCAGCGACGGCGAGGCGCGCCATGGCCCATCGGCGCCGGTGGCCTTCCAGTTGGGGAAGTAGGACACCTTGACCAGATGCGGCACCCCGACCGCAGTGGTGGTGAATGAGATACGGTGATCTTCGATCACGATGTTGGAAACCGTCCCGGTGACGTTCAGGGGGACGTCGGGTCTCTCGGAGATGTCGGTGATGCGGGGCCAGTCATCCGGTCCCCCGGCAACGATCCAGCGGTGAAGCTCATCGATGTCGTCGTACCAGAGCAGGGATTTGTCGTGGAAGGAAGGCAGGGGTTGACCATCGGGTCCCAGGACCGTCTCCGAACCGATTAGGGCGGAGAACAAACCACGGTCGGGTACGTCATAGACCGCGGGGAGATGTGTCGCCACCTCGACCAGCTGGGTTGGTGGCAGCCGGAAGACATGGAATGAAGGAAGCGGGACTTCCTCGTCGTTGACCACCCGGGTTCGGTCCCTCGGGATCTCGGCGATCAGTTCGAAACCTGCGATCCCCTTCGCCTTATCGGCCGCCTCCTGGGTGATCGAGACGTAGTACTCAACGCCATAGGTGTTCATGTGGATCAGCCCGCGCTCCATGTCGAATGTGTGGTACCTCAGCCCCGGGATCGGGTTGGACGGCGCAAACGACATCTCGGAGTGGTTGATGAAATGGAAGGGGGTGGTGATCGACGATTCGAAGAAGAGGCCCTCCATCGAAGGGTGAGTTCCCTCGGTCCAGTAGGGGAAGAGCATCGGAGACATCGGTGTGCCGTAGTCGTTCCATCCGGAATTGGCCTCCCACATGACCCGACCGGGTGGAAGGTCGTTGACTGTCTTCATCAGCGCTTCGTACTCAGGCCACGGCCCTTTCGCTTCATATCCCTCGAAGTTCCAACGGGACCAGCCGTCGACGAAGGTGATGCTGGAGGCAGCGCCCAGGATCAGGAGGGCTGCCGCCGAAGTGGCCAGGAACTCGCGGGTGGGAACCGTCCGGGGAAGACCGAAGGTGACCGCGAACAGCAGTACACCGATCACCAGGACCGCGATCAGCACCTCACCCGGAATCCTTTGCGAGAGGTACACCAGACGCGCCGCCACCGCAATGACGATGACGACTCCGGCACGGACCAGGTGGCTGGACACCCGGCGTGGAAGCCTTCTCGACAGCCACACCACGAAGGCACCGAGTGCGATGGCGGCGAAGAAGGCCAGACCGAAATACCAGTACGGGAGCAGACGACCGTTCCACAGCTTCCATCGCTCCCCGTCGAAGACGGACGGCCAGATCTTGGGAAGGATGTTGGGCAGCGGGAAGTAGACGACGGGGAGAAGGGTCGCCCCGATCAACGGTCCGGCGCGGCGTGTCTTCTTCATCGCCCAGATCGCACCGGGGATGGCGAATGGGATCAGCAGCCATATCTCGACGGGAAAGACGTCCTTCCAACCTGACAGCGGGGTCCAGCTCATGTCTGAGGTGAGGCCAATCCTCATCAACAGAGGGAGGGCCCAGAACCCGGCGATGGCGAAACCCCAGAGCCAGACAATCGCAGTCCTGGCCCACGCCCGCTTCCAGGCGAGGACGAAGAGCGAGGCGAAGATCGCCACGATGGTGGTGAGGACATGGGTCAGGGCGGTGGCGGCAAGCGCCACGGCGGCCCACTTCACGTATTTCTTGTCGTCGGCGACCGCCTTGATCAATAGACCCAGATAGACCAATGACAGCGAGAACGACCAGGCGAAGGAGAACTCACCTGCAAGCGTGGAGGCCAGGTTCCCCCCGTAGATGGAGAAGCTCTCCATGAAGATGAAGACCACGGCCGCACCCGAGGCCACCATGGCCACGGTCTTGCCTAGCTTCATGGCCCTGGCGTGGAAGTAGATCGCCGGGGGCATGGCGAGCAATCCGAATGAGGTCACCAGTTTGAATGCGGCCCCGTACGGGATGAACAGGTCGAGGAAGACGATCACCAGAGATGGGAGCGGGAAGTAGAAGTAGAAGACCGGAAAGCCGGCGAACCAGTCCTGAGACCAGCCCATGACCCGGCCGCCCGGTATCAGGACGTCGCGGAGGTAGGCGGGTCCGAACACATGGGCGCCCATATCGCCACCGGTGGGGGTGGTCGGCGACAGCATCAGCCATGGCTGCATCACCATGAAGACCAGCAGCGACCCGGCTGCGATGACTATCGCTACGAGTGTGGGCGGCCTCCGCAGCCGTTCCCAGAGAGCGTTCACGCTCGATTCTGACGGACTATTTCGAGCACCTGGGCGACATCGATGTCGACCCCCTCCCGGTTCCACCACTTCTCTTCACAGGAGTGGCACCAGAAGAACCGAACCTCGGTTCCGTCAGGGAGCAGGTGGTCGATCTCAAGAACGTCTTTGTTCGAGCAGCGAGGGCAATCCATTTTCACTGTGGGGGGTCAGGGGGACGGTTCATAGTATGTCATCAGCCGTTCTTAGAGCAATGACTCTTCATCGAGGAGGCGGCCCACATACCGGCTCTTGCGACGGCCGTTTTCGGTCCAGTACGCGTACCAGTACGGCCCATGGGGGCACTTGGTGCATCCGTTCTTACCGCACCGGACCATCTGGTGGCGCAGACTCACTTTGGGCTCCTCACCGCGCGGGATCGACCCTGAACGTTCCAACTGCGCCATGGTGAGGATCTGGAGCCTCCGCAGATCATGTGCATCGAGCTCCTTTACCGCGTCCAGCAGATCGCGGTCGAGGGGCATCAGGCGACGTTGACGGGTGCGAACAGCCTGGTGACCGCCCGCCTATCGGTGAGAGTCCAACCCTGGGGTGGGGTCATACGGTCCGAATGGTCGGCGCAAAGGGGATATCCGAATGGCTCGACCTTGTCGAGAAGGTCGTCGAGCCACACGAGGGACTCCGCGTACAAGAAGCTCATTACGGAAGCGGCGGGAGACCCACACCTGGCACAGCCGACTGTCATAACGGGCACGGTAGGAGTCGACCCCCTCCTATTCAAGGATTGTCGGCTCCGGATCTTCCGGCGTTACCGGCGGGTGGGCACACCACGGCGCCATGTCCCGTCCCCGGAACTGGACACCACGAGAACGCCTGGAACCTCCCCGATGCCGAGACGCTCGAACTCCTCGGGGTTCTCCTCCCACGCCACCTCCGTGTACGTCTCACCCGCGAGACGCTGGCGCGCCACCGCACAGTCCGCACACGTCCTGGACGTGAACAGATATGTGCCAGGTGCCAGACCGGTGCGCGGGATGGTCACCCGATTCGTCCTCGCTCTGCGGAGGACCCCGATTCCGACCACCAACAGACCAACCGCCAGGACCATGGCGAGCCGGACAAGCGGATCATCCATCTGCGATCGGTACTCCCAGGGAGAAGGCGTTCGAGTTCCCGGCAACCCAGAGGACCACGATCGGGATGTCCGACTCGACGAATCGGGCATCACCGGCTCCGAAGGTGACCCTATGCACGGACTCGGCAGTCACGGTGATCTCGCTGACCCGGTCTGAACCGGATTCCCGGATCCTCACCAGAGCGTCGTCGATCCCCGGGTTGAGCAGGATGAGGCTCCCGCTTTCGGATGGAGGAATCTCCTCCTCGGGTTCGGGGGGCACGGGATTTTCATAGAGGGCACCGGGGACGACCCAACGGGTGGCAGGGGCGACAACGCCCGTGGACATCGCTAGACCATCGGTGGTGACGGCCCGGAGGGCCAATGTCACGGGTGCGTCGGACACCAGCCTGAGGGCGAGAGCGTCGGTGATCTCCCCGAGGTTGAGGACGATCTGACCATTCGCTGCAACCGAACCGGTGAGGGCAGCGGCCTCGAGTCCAGTCGGTCGGAAGACGTCCACCTGGAAGGTTGCCTCCAGGCCGGTCAGGTTGGCGACCAGCACCTCATAGGGGCGATCCCCCTGTGGGAGCGGCACGTACCAGTCCGCGGCCGGCTCCAGTGCCATCCACATCGCACCCTGGTTCGAACCCGACTGGCGGGCCACGGTGAGGACCTTCCCCTGTCGGGTCTCGACTTCGACCGAGATGAACTCACGATTAGGGATGAGACCCCGCATCTCCAGGACCACCGAGGACCGGGCCAGGATGGTGACGGAGTTGAAACGGAGATGGCTTTCGGAACCCACCTCGGAGTTCACCGTCAACCGGACCTCCGCATCCACTGCAAATGGGTTGATCAGATGCAGATCGAACTGGTTTCCGGCCAACGTGTTGCCTCCGGTGACCGAGGCGATCTGATTGGGGACGGACCCGGTGCAGGTCTCGGCGGCGAGGGACTCAGATCCCCTGATCAACACAGCAGCACCGGCCCGGAACGAGGGGAGCTCGACGAGACCGACCACCGTGCCGACGGCAGTGATGTCGACAACGGGAACTACTGATGCCTCGTATGCATCCAGGGTCGCACCGATCGAACCGACCACCCGTCCCCCGGAGAAAAGGGTGGTCTGGAGAGGTCCCGGGTCGAAGGTGCCGGTGGTGATTTCTGTCGTTCTACCTCCACCCTCCTGGACCAGGCAGACCGCGAACGCAGGGGGCAGAGGCGTCACTTCATCTTCGGGGCTGACGCCTCGGGGATTGGGAACGATGAACAGGGCTCCGACCAGGAATCCGGCGAGCAGGAGCGTTGCGATACGGCTCACCGTCTCACCCTGGCACGCACAACCATGGCCATCCCACCCAACGCCACCAGGACGCCGGACAGAGCCAGGATCCGGTGGACCCATCCCCGGCGGAAGCTCGCCTCTCCCCCGGACCCATCAACGATCATCGCCCACCCATCGGCTTCCGGGAAGGGTCGCCAACTCGGGTCGTAGTTCGCCGCTATCCGCACGCCGTCCGTTGCGGCAGGTCCTGAGAAGCCAGCACCATCCCGGTCCCAGACGACTGCGTCTGAACCGGCCAGGGGCTTGGGGTCTTCGTTCTCAAACACCCGCATCTCGGGGTCGAACATGCGCCGTGCCATGTCGACCTGGTTGCCGAAGGCACGATCAAGGGCGAAGTCGGCCCCGAGGAGGACCACCCAATCGATGGCAAAGTCACCGAGTGTATGACCCGGTCGGATGTCCTGTCCCGATGCGATTGCATCCAGGGCCTCGCGCAGGTCTGTGTCACCGTCGCGAGCCGGGGGCAACCAGATCTGATCGTGCGTCACCCCTGGAGCCTCGATGAGCCGATACCAGAAACCCGGTCCGGTCCTGGCTTCTCCCGGGATATCGGTGCGGTTCGGAGACGCCACGAGGACCCGACCGGCGCCGGTCTCGCCCGCGAGTACCGCGGCGAATCCGAAATCGTCGTTGACCTGACCGGACGGAAGACCGTATCTCCCGTTGGCGAACGGACCGTATGACACGGCGATGATCGCCACTGCCGCCAGTGCCGCGAGGACCCTGATCGGCTCACGTCCCAGTCGGTCGAGTCCCGCCGACGCCACCAGGGCGGCCCCGAAAGAGGCGATGATCAAGAGGGCCTCTTCCAAACCCGGCCCACCTACCGGGAACCGCAGGAGGAACAGGGATACAAGCGAGCCGATGGCACCAACCGTGGCGATCCGGCGCCATGGATTTCCAAGCAGGAGGAGTGGAAGCAGCCCGACACCGATAAGGACCGGCCAGATCGACGTCGGGAAGACAAACAGTCGTCTGGACGCGTCGAGTAGCCATCCCCGGTCACCGAGCAGGAAGGGGACGGCGATCAAACCGGAAGCCAGACCGACAACACCGTTTCTGAGCCTGAGAGACCGGGCTCCAGCCCCGGGGACGGCGAGGGCCATCAGCAAAGGGACGCCAACGAGAAGCGGCGAAAAGGCGGCGACCACCGTGCCCAGCATCAGGGTCCAACCCAGCGGTCGGAGCGGCTTGGGGTCCAGATCAGGGAGAAGCAGAACGGCACGGACCATCCACGGAAGGAAGGCAGCCGCGCACAGCGCCAGCCAGGATCCTCGTCCGGACAGGGCCGCGGTCCCCGGTCCGGCGATCAGGACGATCCCGGCGAGGTACCGCCCCGGCCCGCGTAGACCGAGTCTGCCACCGAGCCGACCCATCCCCCCGACCGCCACCACCGCCAGGAGGACGGTGAAGATGGTCCGGGCCGCTCCAAGCGAGCCGAAAGCCAGAACGGAGACGATGGCTGTCATCAACCCGGACGGATGTACCGGGTATGGCGAGCCCAGCCCGGAACTGTTCCACCCGGCAAACCATCGGTCGATGGAGATAGCGGGGGTCTCGAACGGGAACGAGAAGCCGCTGTCGGGCATGCCCGAGAAGATGAACGATCGGGCGGCGATGAGGGCGAGGGCAGTTCCGAGGAGGGCTCCCCAGATTCCGGGCGAACCGAGGAAGCGTCGCGACCTCTTGGCCAGCGTCTCATCGTCGTCGAACATGGAGAGGGCCCGCGCACTCAGCTCGATTCCCACCTCCCTGAGCCGGACCGACCCCCTGGCCTGGAACCGGAACAGCTCCTCATCTCCGGCAACACGTACCTTCTTCAACCGTGAACGCCTGCGGATGGTTGACGGGAGGTGGACAAGGTTCCACATCCACGACATGGCATGCCAAACCGCGGGCCGCCACCGGAGCAGAAGGAGGTTGGCCAGGGAGTCGAGAATCGCCACCAGGAAGTCGTAGGGGACCACCCAGGCGAGCGTCAATGGCTTATAGGCGGTGAGCATCGCCCGGAGACGACCGGCCTGTTCACGCCAACCGGCTGACCGCGGGTTGCAGCGACCCTGGTGGTAGACCTCAGAGGAAGGGACGCTGATCACCTTCCCGCCCGCAAGACGGGTCCGCTGCGAGAAGTCGAGACCGGCGGCGATCGGGGGAAGCAGCTCATCGAGTCCACGCAGACCCTGGGCCAGGTCGCGTCGGGCCAGCATCGACGCCGACCTGACGAACGCGACCTCGCGGACCACGTCGTATTGCTGGAGGTCGATCTCGCCTTGTTCGAGGCCCGAATAGGGCTCACCAAAGACATCGGTGGCACTACCCACTTCCTCGAGCTCGTCCATGCTGCCGGCCACGAGCAGTTTGGACCCTCCGAGGGAGGCCTCGTTCCGTTCGATCTCACGGACCAGTGCGGCCAGAGCATCGGGGC
>CAYNSP010000034.1:0-14630 GCA_964400035.1 uncultured Acidimicrobiaceae bacterium
CGAGGAGGAGGCGCTGGCCTACCTGGATGCTGTCGTGGAACTGGTGCTTGAACGGGATTTCGCCGGACTATGTGAGCTTGGGAGCGGCAACTGCGAGCGTCATCTCAACGATGCCGATCCCAGTGCTGCCCCCTTGGAGCGACCCACTGTCGCATCCTCGTCGGTCCTCGCCCCGACGCCCGGGTCCGGTGGCGGAAACAGGACTGGTGGCCGTCTTCTCCGACTGTGTGGAGTCGATGCGTGGGACCGTCCATACGCTTCGGACATGCTCGTGTTCCGCTCCGGGAACAAACTCATCTCCATCGAGCCGGTCTATTGGGCCGGGATAATGATCGACACAGGCTCCCAGAGCCTTCCAGATCGTCCGCCGCCCGGCTGCGAGTAGGCCCTCGGTCGCGAAGACCGGGACTAAAGGCCCACAGCCCGGGACCTTGTCCCCTTGTGAAATAGTTCACAAATATGGAGTCTCTACCTCATAGGCACTCAGCCCAGAGGAAATGGAGAAAACAACATGAGCGCCATCATCGAAAAGGATCGACGGGTCCTCCCAACAGAAACCGTCACCCACAGGAAGAACACCGTTCTTCTGATCGCAGGAATTCTCGCCCTCGCCGTCGGCTTCGGCTCGATCGTCGGTGGCACCTTCGGTATCTGGTTCACCTGGAACCAGGCGGTCACCCAAGACGTGACCACACCATCGGATGCGTGGATTCCCGATGCAGCGGTCCGTGGCCCATTCACCATGTGGTCACAGGCCGACATCATCACCCACCATCAACTCGACCGGACCGAAGGTCTCTACTACTCGCAGATGCCAAGCCAGGTCCCCCAACTCGACGACAACGGACAGCCGGTACTCGGTGAAGACGGCCAGCCGGTGATGATCTCCAATGCGGCACGAGCCTCATGGATCAACGCCACCGCCCTGACCACAGCACTGAATCTCGGCATCCTCTCCTACGCACTGGGTGCCTTCGCCGTCGCAGTCGGAATCACCCTGGTGTTCTCCGGATGGGTCTTCCTGCTGATCCGGAGAAGGGCAGTGCTCGTCTGAAAACCACCATGCCGAATCCAAGAAAGAAAGGAGACGTGCTGACACATAAGCTCACAGTCATAGCCATGGGTGTGCTTCTGCTCGCTGGATTGAGCGTCGGAGCAACAGACTCCGCTTTGGCGGCGCCACCAGCCGAAGCAACCCAAGCCGACACAGACAACATATTCATTCGAACCGATTCCGAAGCAGCCGAGATCGCAGCGGGAGCCGCTGCCCGCTACACGGAGATGGGTGTGCCTACCCAGGGAGCCGACCTAAAGGTGTGGGCGACCAAAGATGGTTACCTCATAATCGCACCGTCGTGGGCATCGCCCGATCTGACAGCATCGAGTGACGGCAGCTCGGACACGTTCACAACGCCAGCCATCCCCCACGGTGATACCAGTTCCCTCGCTGAACTCGAAGCAACTCCCATGGTTACTCCCTACTGGGGTCTATGGGGTCACGGATGCTTCACACGATTCCAAACGTGGGCTGGCTACATCGATAGTTGCTACAAGATTCACAAGATGATGAACGACCTGAGCCCCCAGTACGACTTTTACCAGCTAGAGCACTACGCCACCGCCGGGCCGAAGTCGCCCGCCAGGCTGTTCTCCGCGTTCCTGTCATCCCAGAAGAGTGGATCAAGCGCCACGATGTACTGGTTCGACTGGGATCCTCGCAGCGATTGGCAAGGAAACTGCCAGACAACCAACATCTCAGTCACAATCTACGGCGTCGGCATTGGGTCATCTCATACCAGATGTGAGGAATGGGACATCACCAAGTATGCGGAAGCTGGCAAGTTCAAGAACGAATGGAAGGACCCGTGGGGGGTCACAGGGGATCGAGAAGTAGCCTATATGACTCTCATCTACGTCGCTCAAGGTGCCAACCCTTCTTGGAATCTGACTCATGGATTCGAAGCTGCGCTCTAACGCCGTACCTCAACGTCTTGCTGAGTGGCTACTGATCGGACTTCTTTCAGCGAGCTGCAGTCAAAGCGTGCCTCCTCCTCCGACCGAGGAGGAGGCGCTGGCCTACCTGGATGCTGTCGTGGAACTGGTGCTTGAACGGGATTTCGCCGGACTATGTGAGCTTGGGAGCGGCAACTGCGAGCGTCATCTCAACGATGCCGATCCCAGTGCTGCCCCCTTGGAGCGACCCACTGTCGCATCCTCGTCGGTCCTCGCCCCGACGCCCGGGTCCGGTGGCGGAAACAGGACTGGTGGCCGTCTTCTCCGACTGTGTGGAGTCGATGCGTGGGACCGTCCATACGCTTCGGACATGCTCGTGTTCCGCTCCGGGAACAAACTCATCTCCATCGAGCCGGTCTATTGGGCCGGGATAATGATCGACACAGGCTCCCAGAGCCTTCCAGATCGTCCGCCGCCCGGCTGCGAGTAGGCCCTCGGTCGCGAAGACCGGGACTAAAGGCCCACAGCCCGGGACCTTGTCCCCTTGTGAAATAGTTCACAAATATGGAGTCTCTACCTCATAGGCACTCAGCCCAGAGGAAATGGAGAAAACAACATGAGCGCCATCATCGAAAAGGATCGACGGGTCCTCCCAACAGAAACCGTCACCCACAGGAAGAACACCGTTCTTCTGATCGCAGGAATTCTCGCCCTCGCCGTCGGCTTCGGCTCGATCGTCGGTGGCACCTTCGGTATCTGGTTCACCTGGAACCAGGCGGTCACCCAAGACGTGACCACACCATCGGATGCGTGGATTCCCGATGCAGCGGTCCGTGGCCCATTCACCATGTGGTCACAGGCCGACATCATCACCCACCATCAACTCGACCGGACCGAAGGTCTCTACTACTCGCAGATGCCAAGCCAGGTCCCCCAACTCGACGACAACGGACAGCCGGTACTCGGTGAAGACGGCCAGCCGGTGATGATCTCCAATGCGGCACGAGCCTCATGGATCAACGCCACCGCCCTGACCACAGCACTGAATCTCGGCATCCTCTCCTACGCACTGGGTGCCTTCGCCGTCGCAGTCGGAATCACCCTGGTGTTCTCCGGATGGGTCTTCCTGCTGATCCGGAGAAGGGCAGTGCTCGTCTGAGTAATAACCACTCAGAACAAGCACTGGCAGAGGGGCCCCACGAGGGCCCCTCTTCTTTGCGTCTAACCGAACAACCTGAGGGCGGGGGTGTGCTGAAGGCGACCAGAGTGACCTGAGGCGGCCAGCTCCGTCTTTGTAGATACCGCTGATCTTCTCACCATTCCGATCGAGCCGGTCTTCGAACCGGTCGCTTGTCGAGTTGATCGAATCGTTCCTCGAGACGTCCGATGTCGGACTTCAGACTTTTCGATCCGCTCGCAACATGGTCCGGATCGCCGAGTTCTTCCAGATGTTCCCGAATCGGTTCCATTGGCGCTTCTTGTCGATCAGGGCGACCTCGGTGCTCACCGGCCAGGTGCTTCCGAAGTGGGCAGCCAACTCGGTGAGGGTGTGGTTCCAGATCTTGTCCTCGAGACGGGACGTATACATCTTGAAGCTCAGCTCATAGAGAGGATCGTTGGCTCTGACCAGCAGATGAACCCGGGCAACCGTCACTTCGTCAGCCTCGTGGGCGCTAAAGGTGACTATCCCCGCCCAAGGATGGCCCTCTGGGTTGATGTAGGTCCAGGACCGCTCGTCCGCATAGATCACCCTGACCCCGGTGGTGACCTTGGTGGGACCCTTGCCACCTGAGATCACCGCCACCTCCCCGGGTGCTATCCCCCCTGGTGGGGCATAGAACTTGTTGCCCGGGTACCAGAAGTCCTGGAACTTCTCCTTCCAGGTGGCGATGACCTTCTCGGGTGTCGGTCCCGGGATCCGGACCTGATAGCTCTTCTGCCAGAGCTGCCCGAAACCCTGAAGCGGTCCCGCAACCTTGCGGCCCTCCACATTCCCCTTCGCCACATTGGCGGTCACATCGACATGGAAGCTGTCCACCGGCTTGGCCCAATTGTCAGCATTTCGTGGCTCGGTCACCGTAGCCTCCTTTCTTCCCGTCGTTCTATCCACGACCCGTTCCGGAACCGTTACGAGTGCGATTGACCGGTCCCGTAACGGAGATGAGGCACAATCCCCGCAATGACTGACTACGACGCCACGGTCGTCGGCGCCGGGCCCAACGGTCTGGCGGCGGCCGTAGAACTGGCGCGTTCGGGTCGCAAGGTGCTGCTCGTCGAAGCTCGGGACACAATCGGCGGTGGGACCCGTACCGAAGAACTGACACTTCCCGGTTTCAGACACGACATGTGTTCGGCGATTCATCCCTCGGGGATAGCGTCACCTTTCTTCAAGGAGATCGGGCTCGAAGTCGACTGGATAAGACCACCACTCCAGATTTCCCATCCTCTGGATGGTGGCAAGGCGGCGGCAATGCATCTATCGCTAGAGGAGACTGCGGCATCGCTTGGCGAGGATGGTGCCCTCTACCGCCGCATGATGGGTGCCCTGGTCGAAAGACTTCCCGAACTGATGGACATGTTGCTGGGTCCCGTACGACCGATCCCCATCCACAAGGTCCTCATGCTCAGGGCAACTGTTCTGGGGGGTATCCCGGCATCGATCCAGGGACGACGCTTCTCCACACCCGGCGCACGAGCGCTCTTCGCGGGAATGGCTGCCCACGCCATGGCCCCGTTCAATGGGCTGGCAACGACCGGCGTGGGTGTTGCCCTGGGAGCGGTGGGACATGTCGACGGCTGGCCCATCGCCAGGGGAGGATCGCAGGCAATCGCAGATGCCCTGGCACGCCGACTCGCCGATCTCGGCGGGACAATCGAGACCGGACATATGGTCGACACCCTCGACGGACTCCCCGGCGACCTCTTCTTCCTCGATGTGATGCCACCTGCAGCACTGCGTATTGGTGGTGACCGTCTTAGCGGCAGCGCCAAGCGACGTCTGCGAAGATGGCGAGCCGGGGCTGGCATCTTCAAGGTTGATTGGGCACTCGACGGCCCGGTCCCCTGGTCGGACCCCCACAGCTCATCGGCGGGCACCGTTCACGTCGGCGGGACATTCGAGGAGATCGAAGCGGCCGAACGGGCGGTTTTTCGGGGTGACCACCCCGAGAGGCCCTTTGTCCTGGTGGGGCAGCAGTCACTATTCGACGACACCCGGGCACCCGCCGGAAAGCACACGCTCTGGGGCTATACCCATGTCCCTCCTGGGTCGACCGTGGACATGACCGAGCGGATCGAGACCCAGATCGCACGGTTCGCCCCTGGATTCCGGGACCTCATCCTCGATCGGAAGACCACCAACCCGGCGGAGTACGAGGCCTACAACCCCAACCTGATCGGGGGTGACATCGGTGGTGGCAGGTTTGGGGTGCGAAAAGTCCTTCAGATCGGGGCGAAACGTCCATTCGACCTGGGAGGCGGGATATTTCTGTGCTCGTCTGCGGTGCCACCTGGCGCCGGGGTGCATGGGATGTGCGGCTACAACGCGGTGCGCGCCGCTCTCGACTGACCAACAACTCGTTCTGTGCGGAACTGACCGCCAACTTCGATGCTGCTGCCGGCAGCGACCAGTTCATCTGTGCCAGCCCGGGCCATCCGGAAGCCGGCATGGTGGGCATGCTGATCGTCGACGACTGACTTCAACCCTCTCGCAACCAGACACCGACTTCCGACGGTTGCATGGTCTTGGTGACTACGTGAACCATCTCGCCGGTGATCGTCTCCCGGTCATGAGCATCGCGGAGCCGGAGTGACAGGGCATCGATCTCGGCCTGAGCGTTGTACTTGGACCGGTTGAACCGACGGTCCACCAGGACCTGGACCCACTGGCGCAACGGATTGAAGAGCGCAGCGACCGCCAGTGTGGAGACCGCCACGGCAAGGTCATTCTGCGCCGGGAGAAGAGTCTGGACTCCGAGAATGAGACCGAAGAAGACACCAACCAGCACCGCCACCACCAGGGCATAGGCCACGGTCCTGCTGACGATCCGCTCAATGTCGTAGAGGCGATAGCGAAGGATGGCCATGGAGATGGCGACCGGGACCAGCCCGAAACTTGCGAAACCCGCCAACGGTCCCAAGATCGGTCCGAGCAACCGTTCGAACATGTTGGCGAATAGCAGAAAAATCGCCGTTCCCACGACCGCAAGCGCGGTCACCACCCACTTTATCTGTTGACGTTCGACACCGCTGGTCCGACGGAAGCGACCAACCAGGGAGACCACCGATCCAACGATTCCCAGTAATAAGGGAATGAACATCCCGAAGACAGCGGGGTCATCCTCACCGAAGGACTCCAGATAAGTGCCGGCGACCAGGTGGGATCCCACATGCCAGACGAAAACGAGAAGTGCCAACCCGGCCAGTATCCCGACCGCGCCCGATCGACGGGACGGAAGGTGTCCGGTCGGGAATGTCAGAGGCAGCAAAACGGTGGCCAGGACCATCGCCGGGAACCAACCGCTCTCCAGAAAGGCACCGACCACCCTTACTGCATCGCCGACAGGCTCACCGGATCTGACCATCTCCCATATCGCCCATCCGACCCATTGGAGCCCGAAGAACAGCCCGACACCAATGAGGATCCATCCCACCCGGTTCCCGGTCCTCCACACCACGACCAGCCCACACAGCGTCCAGGCGATCCCGATCAAGGTCGTCTGCAGGCCGACCAGAACACTCGCTTCCGGATCGCCGGCCAGGACGATGTCGCGGAACCATGGGTGAACCGAGATCAGGACGATCCCCGACACGACAACAGTTGCAGCCAGGGCCCCGGACACGAGCCGGGAGGGCCGATTCACGATCCGCCCTTTGCCATCCAAACCCCAACGGAGGTCGGTTGGACCGTCTTGTTGACGAGTCGGATCATCTCCGCAGTGATCCCTCCGATGTCATGGGCGTCCCGCAGTCGTGCCGCCAGGGCGTCGATCTCGGTCTCGGCGTCGTACTTGGATCGGTTGAACCGACGATCCACGATCGACTGAACTCGTTTCCGGAGCGGATTGAACAGGGCTGCGACCGCAAGCGTGGAGGCGGCAACTGCCAGGTTGTTCTGGGCCGGCAGTAGTGCCTGGATGCCGACAACCAGACCGAGGAAGACACCCGCCGACATTCCCACCACCAGGAAATAGGCCACGGTGCGACTGATGATCCGATCGATGTCGTAGAGCCTGTATCGGAGCATTGCCGCCGCGGTGGCGGCCGGAGGAGCAAGGAAGGCGGCGGCCACGACGAAGTTCAACCACAAGGGCTCGTTGTCGGTCTCGGTCTCAGGGCTGCCGAGAGCTATCGCCGCGATCACGACGAAGATCGTTGCCCCGGTGAGGAACACCTTCAACTGGGCACGCTCGATGCCCGTCGAACGACGGAACCTGCTGACCAGCGTTGAGATGCCTACCACCGCTCCCAGACCCAGCACCACCAGGGCAGCCCCGAAGCCTGCGTCGAGAGCAACGATGTACAGCGGGTTGCGCCTCCCCGAGCCACCTTCGAGGGTCTCGGTGGAGACGAAGGCGAGTACCGACATCACACCGAGGGCGACAACCGAGAACAGCTTGAAGAAGTGGCGTCTCCATCCGGGCAGGGTCTCGCCGGTCGGGAAGATGAACAACAGGCTGACCAGTCCCCAATAGGTGACTGCGAAGCCGGGAAGCCCAATCAGCTCTAGATAGATGGTCCACGGCGAGTCGCTCCAGGTGAGACCCGCCCAGAAGGTAAAAGAGAAGATGCCTGCAGTCGCCCCGATCACCGCAAAGACACGACCCACCCCGTTTCCGGGTCGATGGATAAGGATGATGGCGGCAGCCAGCGGATAGCCGACCAATCCAAATGGCCAAACCCACGCTCCCGGATCGGTGGAGACCCGAGTGAAAGTATCCAGACAGATAGCCGCAGTCGCCAGCAACGACCATGCCAAATGGAACGCTACGCCGCCCCTGCTCACGCTTGCTTAACCCAAATCCCGACGTATGTCGGTTGCATCGTGGCAGCCACCACTTCAAGCATGTCGTTCGTGATCTCGCCAGCATCATGGGCATCACGCAGCCGCAGCGCCAGAGCGTCCAACTCCTTCTGTGCGTCATACCTCAATCTGTTGAAGCGCTTGTCCACCCACCTCTGCACCGCTCTCCGCAAAGGATTGAACAACGCGGCAACTGCCAGGGTGGCGAATGCAACCAGGAGGGGAGAGTTCAGAGTGGCGGGAAGCAGGAAGGGAACGCCGACCGCGACAACCGAGTAGACGCCGCTGAGCAGTCCGACCAGGACGGCGTAGCTGATCGTCTTGGAGACGACCCGGTCGATGTCGTAGAGCCGGTAGCGGAAGATGGCGATCCCTATCGAGATCGGGATCAGGATGAAGAAGAGGCTGGCCAACAACCCCACCCAGTCGCCCATATCGTCGGCCAGGAGAATCGCCACGACCATCCCAAACACGGCCGTAGAGCCGGCAAAGGTCATCCATCTCAGCTGTTGGCGCTCAACACCAATCGACCGTCGGTATCGGACCACCAGAGCCGCTATGGACAGAGCCACGCCGACGAACAACGGAAGGGTGAAAGCAACGCCAATCGCCTCCCAGTCGACGGAGCTCTCCGCCATGCGCCGGGCAAGTCCGGTGTCGACCAGCGGGTTGCGCACCCGGGGGCGGCCATAGTTGGTGACCACCTCGACAGTGAGCAGCATCGAGGCATACATGCCGACCATGCACACACTGACCATCCAAGGCAGGAAGCGCCACCTCCTTGACGGCAGGTTCCCGTCGGGGAAGTACATGGGGATGAAAGTGAGGATGGCGAAGATGCTGAACGCCCAGAGGGGAGCTGCTATGGCCTGCCACAACTCGGGGTTGGGCACTGTCCCGGGATGGGCCGTCCCGTAGAAGTACAGACCGTAGAACAGAGTGTCGATCGCCCAGGCGAGCCCGATAGCGAGGCAGAACCATGCCACCCGATTGGACCTTCCCCTCAGGACGATCAGCGCCCCGACCAATGCGAAGGCGTACCAGACCGGAATGATCAGATGGGTGGCACTCGGAACGCCGTCTCGCGATGATGCGAGGACCAGACCGACCATGTGGAAGATGGTGATCAATCCGAGTGTCGACGCAGCAAGCAGCTTCACGGATCGGCGCTAGAAGTTGGTTGCCGAGGCCTCGTCATCGAAGATCCCGATCGCCTCGTCCAAACGGGTCAGCGAAAAGATCTCCCGATAGTGCTCAGACAGGCCGTATGCCCGCAGCGCATGACCACTTCGTTGTGCCCGGATCAAGGTGGTGACTAGAAGCCCGATCCCACCGCTGTTCATGTACTCCAGGTCGCTGAAGTTGAGGATCACCGCACTGGCACCGACTGCCGCCTTCTCGTGGGCAGCGGCGATTTCCTGATCGGAGAAGGACGTTATCTCTCCGGCGATGTCAATCACCCTGACCCCGTCGGCGACGTCACGGATGTCCATTCTCAGGTTGCTGGCGGACATTTTCACCTCCCCCGGCCTTCGGCCGGCGAGTCGTCGTAGATGTTCATGAAGTCGGCGAGACGGGTGATCTCGAAGACCTCCTTGTAGTGGTCACTGAGACCACGGGCCCCGATGTCACGATCTTCGGCTCGAGCCATCGCCAGAACCCCGACAATGACGGCGATCCCCGTCGAATTGATGTAATCGACCTCGGAGAAGTCGAGCACGATCTCCCCCGGCGAACCTTTCGCCTCCTCGTAGGCGGTCTCGAGAGCTTCTTTGGCGGCCCGGTTCACAGTGCCGCTGAGCCGGATCAGACGGAACATGTTCTCCGAGGAGAAATCTGCAGTGAAGTCCATCAGGCATCACCTTCCTTGTACACGACCAGTTCCACGATTCGCTTGTCCCCCTCCTCGACCCGGTTCACCTCATCCACCATCTTCTCGATGAGGAACAACCCCCACCCCCGTGGAGACTGCTCTCCGGCAATCTTTGCCTCCAGATCCGGGGTAACTGCTTCAGGCAGTTCCTGCGCCCCGCCGAAGTCGGCAACACGGACCACCACTCGACTTTCGGAGGCCAGGATCCGTACCTCAGCATTCACGCTGGGATCGAACCTGTTGCCATGCTCTATGGCGTTCATCACGGTCTCTCCCACCGCCGTCTTCAGCCGGTCAAGTCGGACCTGCGTTAGGTGTTCAGCCAGAAGAGCAGACACTTTGTCAATGGCCATTCGCTCGTTGCCCTCGACGCTGGGCACCAGGAAGTCGGCTAGGACAGTCTCCTCGAAGGCTCGTGCCGATGCGGCAGCCGATGCGGTGCGTCGGACCACTACCAGGGTGACGTCGTCCTCCTGCTCGGCGCCAGCGCCCGACCATCGCTCCACATCCTTGACCAGGTCGTTGATGAGGTCGCGCTCCCGCTTCTGGGCAGCGATCCGCGCCATGAGGCGGGCGAACCCGTACATGTTGTTCTCGGGGTCGTGGGCCTCGGTGATCCCGTCGCTGGTAAGCACCATCCACTCACCATCGGCGAGTTGATGATTCTGCTCGTCGTAGGTGACCCCGGGCATGAGACCTAGCGGCATGCCGGTAGCTCTGAGTTCGAGGACACCGTCCTTTCGTCGCACATAGGGGAGGTTGTGCCCGGCATTGGCGAACACCACCTCTCCGCCCCTGGTGTCGACGATGGCGTAGAGACAGGTGACGAACATCGCCGGCGGGATCTCCAGGACCAGAGCGGAGTTCACATCGGCCAGCACCGCCCCCGGGGAGTCATGACGGAGGGCAGCGGCGCGGAGCATCGAGCGGGAGGTGGCCATCACCAACGCCGCCGGAACACCCTTGTCGGTGACATCGCCGATAACCACACCGAGACGGTCCCGACCCAGATCGATGAAGTCGTAGAAGTCCCCACCGACTTCACGGGCAGGCCGGTAGAAGGCGTCGACGTCCCATCCCGGTATTGAGGGAAGCTCCTTTGGCAGAAGGGTCTGCTGGATTAGGGCGGCGACCTTGAGCTCCTGCTGGATGCGCTCCCGTTCCTCGGCCTCGGCCTGCTGTTCCCGGATGAGTTGAGCCACTTTGATCGCTGGTGCCACCTGGGATGCAAGGTTGCCCAACAGACGCCGGTCGTCGGTCGAATAGGGCTGATCGGACAGTCTCCGCCCCAGGTGGAGGGCGCCAAGGAGCTCACCCTGGCCGATCAGTGGGACAACGATCTCGACGCCTCGCGCCTTCAGATCCCTCACCACCGAGGAGTCGAGTTCGAGACCTTGGATTTCCAGCGGGCCCCCCGTCGACAACAGAACCGCCTCAAGAGGGTCGCCCGGAGGGATCGGGACGCCGGCAACAGACTGGACCGCAGGTTGTGCAGACTCAATCCACTCAGATGTCTCTTCTTTGGCTCTTCGGCGCTTCATCAGTTGAACCATGCCAGATTTGTATCAAGGCAGCGTCCCGAAATCGTTACGAGATCAGTCACGAATCCAAACCTCCGCGGTCGCCGGTTGCATCGTGCTGGACACGACACCCACCCAGCCTTCCACCACGTCATCGACATCGACACCTTCCTGAAGTGAAGCGGCAAACCGGTCCATCACCCTCTGGGCGTCATACCGGGACCGGTTGAAACGACGGTCCACCCAACTCTGAACACGGAGCCGGAGCGGGTTGAAAAGGGCTGCCACCGCCAGAGTGGCGCCGGCGACCACCAGTTGGTTGTCCACTCCCAAGCGGGTGAAAAGGGCGGTCACGATCCCGAAGAAGACCAATCCGAGCCCTCCCACCACAAGGGCATAGGACACGGTCCTCGACACCACCCGGTCGATGTCGAACAGGTTGTTCCTCATGATGGCGACACCTGCCATGATCGGGATCAGCCCGAAGGCCGGGAAGAAGTAGCCCGCTCCGAGCCAGATCAGACCGACCACAAAGATGGCAACTGCCATCACTACGCCATAGACGAACCACTTCAGTTGTTGCCGTTCCACACCCCCGGCACGACGGAATCGAAGGACCAACGCCACCATCGCGGTCATCACCAGGGCGAGCTGAGCGAAGAGAAGAGTCGCGAACACGACGTCGGCCACACGCCCTCCAGGCAATGGGAAAGGTGGCTCCATTCCCGGGTTGTAGAGCTCGAATGCTTCGGGAGAGGTGGCGCTTGCCAGCGCCAGCAGGGCGTAGACCACGGGTACGAGATAGGCGAACTTCCGCCACCGTGGCGAGGGCAGTGTGCCGTGGGGAAAGAGCAGCAGGATGAACACGAGTAGGGCGAATGCCGGGTGCCAGACGACTTCAACAAGCCATGCCAGCCAACGCGAGCCCGGCCGTCCCGTGCTCGTGAATGCTGAGACGAAAGCGGTGAAGATCATCACCAGTCCCCAGCCCTGGAACAACCACCCGATCGGATTCGATGGTCGGCGCCAGCCAAGCAGCGCGCCCACTACCAGGAATGGGATGCCGACGTACGCAAGCGACGCTCCTTCATCGAATAAGGAGGCATCGGTGAACAGCTGAGGAGCGATGACAACGGTGAACCCAATCAGTCCCAGCCCGACGGCGAATGACACCGCCACCAAGATGCGGTTCCAGCTCACTCGGTTGGACTCGGACACAGGAGCATTCTCGCCAGTCAGGCGTTACGAAAGTGCAACGAGGGGGAATCTTGGGTCGAGAACAATGCGTTCCGGGATCGCCATCTGTAACGATGCCGTAACGGTGATACGGGTATGGTCGCCATGATGCTGGAGATCAATCTGCTGGGCACACCTGCGGTCACCGTGGGCGGGCGACCCGTTGAAGTCGACACCCGCAAAGCTATCGCCCTGCTTGCCTACCTAGCCGTCGAGTCTGAGGTAAGTCGCGACACGGTGACCGCACTGCTCTGGGCGGAAGCGTCGGCGGACCGAGCCCGGGCCACGTTGCGACGAACCCTCTCATCGCTGCGACAGGGAATCGGTGAGGACGCCCTGGAGGCCGACCGGAGCCGGATCGGCCTTGCCCCTGGGGCCGATATCGACTTGGTCCGATTCGAAGCAGCGCTCGAAGCCACCTCACAACACCGACATCCACCGCTCGACGTCTGCCAGGAATGCATCCCGCATCTGACAGACGCCATCAGTCTTTACCGGGGTGATTTCCTCCAGGGTTTCGCGGTACGGGATGCGCCCGAATTCGAGGACTGGACGCGCAACGTCGCCGAATCTTTCCGTCACCGCGGCGGTCAGGTCTGTCATCGGCTGGCCATGGCACTCGCCGCGGGTGGCGACTACCCGGGCGCCATCGCCGCCACTCAAAGGTGGATCGAACTCGACGAACTCCATGAACCAGCCCACAGACTGCTCATGCTGCTCCACGCCTGGGCGGGTGATCGACCCGGGGCCGTCGAGGCGTACCAGGACTTCGTCGCCATCGTCGACCGGGAGTTGGGTGTGTCTCCGCTCGAAGAGACCACCGAACTCTACGAAGCCATCCTCGACGAGGACCTGCCACCCGCTCCGGGCGCCCGCCGCAGCATCCAGGCGGACTCAGCGGCCCGGCCGCCCACCCCCATGTCCAGTGACCTCATCGACCGCCACGCCGAGATGACCACCTTGCGCTCTTGGTGGGACGGAGCTCAAGAGCGGGGACGGGTCGGGGTTATCAACGGGGCGGCATGGATGGGCAAGACCCGCCTGGTCGAAGAGTTCGCCGGAGAGCTGGCTGAAGGCGGAGCGCTCGTCCTGACGGGCCGGGCATTTCGCACCGAGCAGTCCCTCCCGTTCGGAGTGGCCGTGCAGATCTTGCGCAAGGGCTCGACGGCCATAGAGGAGTCCCGTGAGGCGATCCCGCAGTGGGCTCGCGACGAGGTCGCCCGGCTCCTCCCCGGCAACGCCAGACCCTCCCCGGACGGCTCCACCGAATTCCGACTCTTCGAAGCCATCTACGAGACCCTGGCCTCGGTGTCGGCGGCCGTTCCTCTGATGATCGTGGTGGACGACATCCAGTGGGCCGATCCCGCCTCGATCAACCTGCTCGGCTACCTGGCGAGGAGAGTTGGTGAGCTTCCCGTACTTCTGATCCTGATCTCACGCGGCGGGGACTTCCCCACCCATATCGAAGACATCGGCAGGTCGGCACCGGCCATCACCCTGAAACCCCTGTCGCCCGCCGACATCGCCGACCGCACCGACGACGCAGCCGCAATAATCGCCCGCTCCGGTGGGGTGCCCCTTCTGGTGCGCGATGCCCTCGACGGCCCCACCGGAGAAAGCAGCGGGAGCGTCGCCAGCTATCTGGAACATCGATTAGCCGACCTCTCCGACCTTGCCCGCCAGGTGCTGACGACGGCCTCGGTGCTGACCGGGGCTTGCGATACCGTGCTGCTGCGGACCGTTTCAGGGAGATCCGAGGATGAGGTGGTCGACGCCGTCGAGCAACTCCTCGGGGCTGGTCTCCTCCGCGAGATGCCTGACAGCGATGAACTCGCATTCCCCTTCGAGTTCCTGGGACGCACCGCCTACGAATCGCTCACCGCGGTGCGACGACGTCTCCTTCACCGGCGCGCCGCTGAGGCCCTGGCGTCCAGGCCGAGATCGGGTAGCGACCTGGGGTTGGCTGCCGCCGTCGCCAACCAGTTCCAGGCGGCAGGCGACGAACGCGCCGGCGAGTGGTATCGCT
>CAYNSP010000034.1:14640-15644 GCA_964400035.1 uncultured Acidimicrobiaceae bacterium
GCTCCGCCGGCGTCGTCTCGGGTTGCCCGGCGAGCGAGTGGTATCGCACGGCCGGGGATCTGGCCCGTTCCGTTCACGCCAATGACGCGGCTCGAGACTTCTACGAGACGGCATTGAGCCTCGACCCCGAGGAGCAGGGAGAGGTGCGAATAGCGCTTGGGGAGCTGGCGATGACCAGGGGCGATTACGGAGAAGCTTTGAGAGCGCTGACCCTCGCCGCCAAAGGTGCGGAAAGGCCGGCGCTGGGTCTCGTCGAGCATCGACTCGGTGAGCTCCACCGGCTGCTGGGCAGGTTCGACCTGGCCGACGAGCATTTCACCCGGGCGTTGCGAACCCATCCCCAACCCTCCGTCGTGCACGCCGATCGGGCACTGCTCTATCACCGCCTCGGGGTGACCGACCGGGCGTTGGAGGAAGCGGCGAACGCTCTACGAAGCTCAGCCGGGATCCCGGCCCTCGAGTCGCGGGCCCACAACGTGTCGGGAGTCGTCACCGACGACGACGGCACCGCTCTGGAACACCTCGACCATGCCCTGCATCTCGCCGGTGAGGACCCGCTGGCGAGAGTGGCCGCCCTCAACAACAAGGCGCACATCCTGGCCCGGGTCGGGGACAGCGACACCGCCATCGACCTGGTGAAAGGTGCCATCGAGATCGCAGCATCCACCGGCTACCGCCACCAGCAGGCAGCACTCCACAATCATCTTGCCGATCTCCATCACCAGTCGGGCCGGGCCCAACTCGCCGCCGAGGAACTCACCAGAGCCGTTGAGCTGTTCGCCGACATCGACGCCGGTGCCTGGCAACCCGAGGTCTGGCTGCTGACGCAATGGTGACGAGCGGTCCATCGGGATTCGGGTGGTCGGTGGTCTGACTGCTGCGGTCTTCGCCGGTGTCATCCTGGTGGTTGGGAGTCTGCTCCCGGTGGTTGGGAGTCTGCTCCCGGTGGTTGGGAGTCTGCTCCCGGTGCGAGGGCCGGGCTCTGTGGCGGTGTCAGCCCTCGC
>CAYNSP010000035.1:0-15522 GCA_964400035.1 uncultured Acidimicrobiaceae bacterium
AGAGGGCCTTGGCTTCATCGAGACCTTCGTAGCACTGAAGCCTGATGAGCCGCCGATCCAGCGCCCGGGCCATCGCCTTGGCAAGTTCGGTCTTGCCCACCCCGGCCGGGCCCTCGACCAGCACGGGCTTGTCGAGATGGTCGGCGAGGAACACGACCTGAGAGATACGCGCATCGGGGAGATACCCGACTGAGCGGAGCGCGCCAGCCACATCTTCGGGCGTGGTGTAGTCGAACATTCCGATTCATTCTACGGGTTCCCCGATCCCGACTCCCCGGAATAGCTGACAGGGAATCCCGACCGCCCCTGACGGCCGTCGTACTCTGTTGTCGCAATGCGGATCATCATCGTCGGCGCCGGTGCGGTCGGCTCCTACCTGGCCCAGCGGCTATCGGCAGAAGGCCAGGATGTAATCGTCATCGAAGACGACGAATCGAGAGCCGGTCTCCTCCAGGACAGCATCGATGCCCTGGTGATGGTCGGCAACGGTGCCGCCCAGGGCACCCTGGAACAGGCTGGCGCAGAGAACGCAGACCTGCTGATCGCGGTCACCAGCAACGACGGTGCAAACATCCTCTCCTGTTACACCGCAACCCAGCTGGGCACCACCACCACCATCGCCCGGATCGAAGACCCTGGACTCAAGGAGGGGGCGGACCGCCTCGGCGTTGATTTCATCATCGACCCGTCGGCCGCAGCGGCGGATGAGATTGCCTTCATCGTCGGTCAGGGAGGAGCATCGGAGATCATCCCGTTTGCAGACGGAAGGCTGACGATGGTGGGCGGGCGGGTGGCCCCCGGAGCACCTTTGACCCTGGCTCCCCTGAGCGAACTCCGAATCCGAAACGCCGAATGGGACTGGGCGGTAGCAGCCATCGTCCGCAACGGTCGGACCATCGTCGCCCACGGTGATACGCGGCTCATGGAGGGCGACCACGCCCTGATCATGACCAAGACCGAGACGGTAGAGCAGGCAGCAGCGTTCCTGGGTTTGGTGAAGAGGTCGGTAGGCCGGGCGATCATCGTCGGCTCGACCAGGCTCGCCGATCTTGCCGCCGACCGCCTCCACAACGCCGGGCTGGGTATTGTCCTGATCGACGAGGATCCGGCGAGATGTCACCAGCTTGCCCTCAACCACCCGTACGCGTTGGTGCTCACCGGTGACCCGACAGACCCAGAGGTCCTTGGCGAGATCGATCTCGGACCGCGGGATGTTCTGATGGCCCTCACCGGATGGGACGAGGTCAACGTGCTCTCCTGTCTCATCGGCAAAGCAAGGGGAGCAGGAATGGCGATGGCCCGGTTCCATCGTGTCGAATACGTATCCCTTCTCGCCGGGGTGGGGATCGATGCCGCTATCTCGTCAAGGCTCACCGCCGCCAGCGCCATCCTCCGATTCGTCCGCAGGGGCCATGTGGAGCGGGTGGCCACCTTCTCCGACACCGACGCCGAGGCGATCGAGCTGGAGGTCGAGGAGGGTGCTGAAGCGGTCGGGAGGTCACTGCTGGATCTGAAGCTTCCAACCGGTGTGGTGATCGGAGGGATCTCGAGAAACGAGACAAACTTCGTGCCCGACGGTTCGAGCGTGATTCGTGCCGGCGATCACATCATCATCTTCTCCCTGCCCGCCGACATCGAAGCCGCAGCGGCCCTCTTCTCGGCGCCATGACCGCTCCGACCACTCATCCCGCTGTCGGGATCCTCCGGACGGTCGCTTATGTACTCGGTTCGATGCTGATCTTCGTCGGCATGGCGATCTTCCTGGCGGTGGCCGTCTCACTGGCATACGGGGAACAAACCACCGCCGTCCGGATCGGTATCGCGGGTCTGATCACAGGTGGGGTGGGTCTTTTCAGTCGTCGCCTGGTTCCCAGACCCAAGTCGATCACCATCAAACAAGGGTTCGCCACGGTGGGTCTGGCCTGGTTTGTCTTGTCCCTCTTCGGCGCCCTCCCCTATCTCCTCACCGGCACCATCCCGGGTATCTCCGGGGCTGTCTTCGAGTCTGCGTCGGGGTTCTCCACTACGGGTGCCACCGTCGTCTCAGATCCGGCGATTCTTCCGAAAGGAATCCTCCTCTGGCGTGCCCTCACCCAGTGGCTGGGAGGCATGGGAGTCATCGTGCTCGGTGTGGCGGTGCTGCCGCTTCTCGGCACGGGTGGCATGCAGCTTGCACGGGCCGAGGTGAGCGGGCCCACACCGGACAGGTTGACACCACGGTTCCGGGAGACGGCGAAACGACTCTGGCTGATCTATGTCGTACTCACCGTCCTGGCGATGATCCTCCTGGTTCGGGGGGACATGGACGTCTTCGATTCGATCATCCACGGCATGACCTCGGTGTCCACTGGCGGTTTCGGGACCCGGGCCGACTCCATTGCGGGTTTCAGCGCATACACCCAATGGGTGATGACGTTCTTCATGTTTCTCGGTGCGGCCTCGTTCGCCCTTCATTTCAGGGCATGGAATCGCCCGACCACCTATTGGAGAGACTCCGAGTTCCGGCTCTATCTGGCGATCGTCGTGCTCGCCATACTCATCGTGGCGGGCGGTCTGATCCGGGACCATGGCGCCTCGATCGCGGTGCGTGACGCAGCCTTCACCGCCGTGTCGATAATCACTACGACAGGCTTCACCAGTGCTGACTTCGGGGTTTGGCGTCCGGCCCTGCAGGTCATGGTGCTCGGTCTGATGTTCGTCGGGGGTATGGCCGGATCTACTTCGGGTGGAATAAAGGTGTTCCGGGTCGGCGTCCTGGCCAAGGCGGCCTACAGCGACCTCCGCCGTCTGGTCCATCCTCGTGCCGTCTTCCCGCAGCGTCTCGGCCGGACCCGGCTCAGTGAACCGGTGATCGAGTCGGTGCAGTCTTTCTTCCTCTTCTACATGATGTTGTTCCTCGGTTCGACCTTCCTCCTCGGGTTCATCGACGCCAACATCTCGGAAGGCATGGACGTGATCACGACCGTGTCGGCTACGGCGTCAGCCCTGGGGAACATCGGGCCGGGACTCGGCGATGTCGGCCCGGCCTTCAACTACGCCCACATACCGGACCTCGCCAAATGGCTCCTCTCCAGCCTGATGATCATCGGCCGCCTCGAGATCTTCCCGGTACTGGTCTTGTTCACCAGAGACCTCTGGAAACGGTGAGCCCCTTCTGCAAACCCAGGGTTCTAGAGCCCGGATACCGGGTTCTACAGCCCGCGGAATGAGCCGTTACGCAGTCCAGCGTTGCTCCAGCAGTGTCCGCACGGCACCCACGACCTCCCCCGGTGTGTCCAGGACGTCGTGCCAGGTAAACCGCAAGACCACCCAACCGTGAGCCGCCGCCTCACGGTCCCTCTGGCGGTCCGCGCGCATCGCCTCCATCTGGGCGTGCCACAAGCGGGAGTCCCATTCGATTGCCGACTTCGCCTCCGGATATGCATCGTCGAACCGCCGGTCGGGGCGCCATGGAATCGGATACTCCGACCGCGTCGGAGGGAGTCCAGCCTCCTCCAAGAGTCTCCGGCCCATCACCTCCAGGCGGGTGGATCTTCGATCCACACCCGCCCGGGATGTCACGAAGTCCCGTGCAGCTTTGGTCCCGGTCTTGCCTCTCCTACCGAGTTGATCAATGAGGTTGGCGAGGTCTTCGACCTCCATCCGTTGGGCAAGGATTGCTGCTTCGGCGATGTCCTCAAACGTCCGGTAGCGGATGACCGCCCCCAGATCGAACACGGTCCGGGCAACATTGGTTACAGGTAGGTCCTCAACTGTCGTCAGGTGGTCTTCGGTCAGGTCATCCATCCTGCGCACCGTCACGTCCAGGAACTGATGGGTGGTGTGACTGGCGACAGTGACCGTTGGCACCAACTCAGGAAGCCGGGGCAACCGCAGCAAGTGTGCAGCCGACTGGTGGGAGACAACCGGATCAGGCAGGGCGACTACCGCACCTCTCAGTAGATCCATGTGACTGGACGGTGGGAAGATCTGATACACGCCGTCGGCGACCACTGTCATCTCGCCATTGGCCACCCGACGTCCAATGGCGCTCGAGGACATTCCGGCGGCAAGCAACTGCTCCCGATTGACGAAACCCCCCTGGTTGGCAGCCAGCCTCACCAGATCTGCGAATCTCCCCATGCAACAAGGATGGAGGACACCCGGCCCGTTGTGAACCCCCTTGATCCACCTCGACGATTCTGTGGGCTGCAGATCCCGCTAGGCGGGACGTAGAACCCTGGGTTTGCAGGAACTACTCCTCTTCGGTGACGGTGTACTCGAAGGAGAGGTCGCCGATCAGTACTTCGTCGCCGGGTTGGGCGCCGGCGGCGCGGAGTGCCTCGTCGATTCCGATGGATGCGAGACGTCTGGCGGCCATATCAGCCGCCTCGGCCATGGTCAGGTCGGCGAAGCGGACCGCACGTTCGGCGGCCCGTCCCTCGATCCGCCAGGCGGTTCCCTCGCGTCGGATCGTGTACTGGGGACCGAGCGGACGATGCAGTACGTACCCCTTACGTTCGGGGGCGGCGCGTTCGGCAAGATCGACCAGGTCAGCAATGGCATACATCGCAGCGTCGAGCCCCTCACCAGTCACAGCAGAGACGGCCATGGCCCCGAGTTCGGCGGCAATCCCCGCCACATCCACTGCGTCCGCCTTGTTGATCAGGACCAGGCGTGGTCTGGCCGCCAGTTCGGCTGAGTAGCGCTCGATCTCGTCGGACAGGATTCGGAGCTGCTCGTTAGGGGGGACCTCGTTGGTCGGGTCGAGGACCATGACGAGTACACGGGCCCGTTCGGTGTGCCGGAGGAACTCATGCCCGAGCCCCTTTCCCTCTGCTGCGCCTTCGATCAGACCGGGAATGTCAGCGACAACCACCTCCCGACCCCCCACAGTGGCGACACCCAGGTTGGGTTCCAGTGTGGTGAACGGATAATCGGCGATCTTGGGTCGTGCAGCCGACACCTTGGAAATGAGGGTCGATTTGCCCGCATTAGGGAAACCGACCAGTGCAGCGTCGGCGAGAAGCTTCAGTTCGAGGGTGAACCAGCCTTCGGGTCCGTACTCGCCCTGTTCGGCGACACCGGGCGCCCGATTTGCTGGTGTCACGAAGGCGGCATTGCCGAGTCCACCACGACCTCCGGGGACGGCCACCACCTCCTGACCGGGTTCGACCAGGTCGGCGATCATGACCCCGCCATCATCGAACACGACAGTTCCCAGGGGAACCGGAAGGATGAGGTCCTCTCCCTTGCGACCGTGGCGGAGATCGCCCTGACCGTGGGTCCCGGACTCGGCGGCGTGATGGGTGTTCCGTTGGTAGCGGAGAAGGGTGGCGACCGATGGGTCAGCCCGGAGGATCACCGAGCCGCCGGCACCACCATTGCCACCGATCGGTCTGCCTTTGGGTCGGCCTTTGGCACGAACGAATGCGGCGACACCGGCACCACCGTTGCCTCCACGGAGGTGGACCCGAACGCGGTCAACGAACATGCTCGCTATTGCGCGAGCTACTCGGGAAGGACTGAGACCTGGCGACGATTGTCACGGGTGCCGTACTTGACGGTCCCGTTTGCGGTGGCGAAGAGGGTGTCGTCGCTTCCACGACCGACATTCTCCCCGGGATGGATCCGGGTTCCACGCTGACGTACCAGGATGGCCCCGGCGTTGACGAACTCACCGTCGAACACCTTCGGGCCGAGCCGCTGGGCTGCTGAATCGCGGCCGTTCTTGGACGAACCGCCTGCTTTGGTCTTAGACATTCCTATTCCTCCTCTGCTGCGGCCGCGGCAGCCTTCTTGGATCCACCGGGAAGCTCGATTCCGGTGATTTCGATCTGGGTGTACTTCTGCCGGTGACCCTGGTGGCGGCGGTAACCGGTCTTGGACTTGTACTTGAAGATGTCGATCTTCGGTCCCGCCGAATCGCCCAGCACCTTTGCGGTCACCGAGGCCTTGCCGAGTGCGGCCGGGTCAGACACCGAATTCCCGTCGTTGTCGACAACCAACAGCGGCTTGAAGGTGAGGGTCTCCTCCCCCGTCTTGACGCGCTCGATGTCGATCACGTCTCCGGGCTGGACTTTCGCTTGTTTGCCGCCGGCGCGAATGATGGCGTACATGGTCAAACCTCTGATGGTGGGTACCGGTGAATTGTACAGGTTCACGGAAGTCAGAAGAAACCGCTTTTCCTGGAGTCTCCCGTTACCTACAGGTCGGAGTCGATGTCGGTGCCGACCGAATCGACGGTGGCGTTGGGTCGGAACGACTCGTTGATGATCACACCACGGCCCCCGCAGGCCTCGCACTTGTGGGAAAACTGCTCGAGAAGACCCGCAGAAACATTCTTCCGGGTCATCTCGACCAGACCGAGATGTGACACGTCGAAGACCTGAGTCCGGGTCTTGTCCTTGGCCAGAGTCTCCTTGAGACGTCGGAGGACCTTCTGCTGGTTGTCGGATGACTCCATGTCGATGAAGTCGATCACGATGATCCCTCCGATATCACGAAGACGGAGCTGCCGTCCAATCTCCTCGGCGGCCTCGAGGTTGTTCTGCAACACGGTGTCTTCCAGGGTGCTGGAACCAACGAACTTCCCGGTGTTGACATCGATCACCGTGAGCGCCTCGGTCCGATCGATCACCAGGTGACCACCAGAGGGAAGGAAGACCTTCCGATCCAGGGCCTTCTTCAACTGGTCGTCGACGTGGTAACGGTCGAACAGTGGAATTTCGTCCTCGTAGTAAGACACCTTGGCGACCAGGTCGGGAGCGGTCGCCTGGAGATAGGAGATCACCTTGTCGTGGGCCTCACGGTCATCGATGAGGAGCTTCCGGAAGTCTGCGGTGAAATGCTCGCGGATCACTTTGATGAGGAGTTCGGGCTCCTCGTGGATGAGACGTGGTGCTCCACCCTGCGCCGCCTCAGCCTGGATCTTCTCCCATCCCTTGAGGAGGCGGGAGATGTCGGTGGCCAGTTCCTCCGCCGAGGCGTACTGGGCCGCAGTCCTGACGATCACACCGAAACCCGGGGGACGGACACTGTTGATGATGTCGCGAAGTCGGGCACGATCCTCGTCGGGCAGACGGCGGCTGATCCCGATGCTGTCGGAGTCGGGAACCAGGACCAGATAGCGACCGGGAAGCGAGGGCAGGCCGGTGAGACGGGCCCCCTTGGCACCCATGGCGTCCTTGGTCACCTGGACCAGGACCTCATCACCCTCCTTGAGGACCTGCTCGATCCTCTTCTGGGTCTTCCCGTTGCCACCCGGTGTGGCCACATCCGAGGCGTAGAGGACACCGTTCTTGGAGGCGCCGAAGTCGAGGAAGGCCGCCTCCATCCCGGGCAGGACATTGCGAACCACAGCCAGATAGATGTTCCCGGCGACCGCCCCGGAGTCTTCCCGGGCCACGTAATGCTCGACGAGGACCGGACCCTCCATGATGACGATCTGTGTTTGGTTGCGGCTGACGCTGACCAGCATCTGCTTCCGGGCGGATTCGACCGGGACGATGATCTCGTCGTCGACGGGACGGCGGGAATGGGTGCGGGATGTGGAGACGCCGTTGCGTGCCGGCTTGGCTGGCTGGGACTTTCTCCGTCGTTGTTTGTCGGGCTTCGGCTTGGTGTCGGTGACTGCCTGGACCCGAACTACCTCGACCTTCTTCCCCCGGATGCTGAGGGTCTTACGTTCCTCGACCGTCCCGGACGAGGACTTGCGAACGATCTCTGGGCCCTTCTTGCGAAACAGAGCCATGTGGTGTCACTCCTATGAATCTCTTTGAAATGCCCACGAACCCCAGATTCCTGGCGGAGGGTCGTGTGGCCAATACGTTTTGCGGACGTGGGAATGTCTGCCTCGAGAGGCATATCGAGCCGAGGCTCAGTCGCGTTGGCGACCGGAAAATGGTGATAGTGCTCACCTGATAACACTCCAGAACACGGGAATGTGCGACGTCCGGCGGACTTCCAAAGGTTACCAGAGCACGACCCCTTCACGTATTCACGTCTCAGCGATGAGCCTCGGCTGCTCCGGTTCGGTGGGGTCGTAACACATCCGGCACCGAGCCTCATATGCGTCCTGAGCCCCGAGAACGACCAGTTCGTCGGAGTGGACGATCCTCTGGGTGTACAACGCCGGCCCGCCACATCTGTGGCAGACGGCGAGCATCTTGGTGACATATTCGGCCCGGTCGCAGATCGACGGGATCGGTTCGAAGGGTCGTCGCAGGTAATCAGTGTCGAGTCCGGCAACGATGACCTGCATGCCGGTGGCGGCAAGGTTGTCGACGATGTCAACCAGGGCATCGTCGAAGAACTGACCCTCGTCGATCCCGATCACCCGGGTCGACTCGTTGATCAACTGGAGCATCCGTGACGCGTTCTCCACCGGTATCGCATCGACCTTGAGGGCGGAGTGCGAGACCACTTCGGACTCTGCATACCTGTCGTCGACCGCCGGTTTGAAAACCTGTACCGGGATCCGGGCGATCTTGGAACGGGTCACCCGACGGATCAACTCCTCGCTCTTCCCCGAGAACATCGGCCCGCAGATGACCTCCACCCACCCTTCGTGACTTGGTCTGCGCATGAAGACCGGAGACTAGATCAACTGGTTTTCTGACGGGACCGGGGTGCGCATCAGCCACACCGAGTTGGCGATGCCCAGGGCCAAAGCCATCGCCATGTAGAACGAACCACCCTGACTGAGGAATGGGAGCGGGAGTCCGGTGATCGGCATGATGCCCACGGTCATCCCGATGTTGACGAAGACGTGGAACATGATCATCGCCGCGATCCCGACCGCAACCAGTGCCCCGAACCGGTCACGTGAGTTCGCTGCCACAACCAGCAGTCTCCAGGTGAGTACGGCATACAACCCGAGTACGACCAGGCCGCCGACCAGACCCATCTGCTCCCCTACCGCGGTGAAGATGAAGTCAGTGTGCTGCTCGGGCACATATTCGAAATGGGTGAGGGTGTCATCCCTCAGCAACCCCTTGCCAAACACCTGGCCGGAACCGATCGCCCTGATCGACTGTCCGAGCTGATAGCACTCGTCGAGCGGTGCCGCGTCGGGGTTGACAAGGCAGGCGAGCCGGTCGGTCTGATAGTCGCTGAGAAGCCCGAACTGAAGGACGATCGCCACCATCGCCACACCACCGAGAGTGAGAGTCACCAATTGACGCCAGGTCGCACCGGCGGCAAAGAGGAGCGAGATAGCGATGAACCCGAATACCAGGGCGGTGCCCAGGTCGGGCTGGCGGAGGATGAGTACCCCGGGAATCGCTGTGATCAGGATTACCAGACCGATCTTTCGCCAGGTGACCCCGGTTTGAGGTTCCTCGTCGCGACTGCTCGGGGCGAGGAGACTGGCCAGGGCGATGATCACCGCAACCTTGGCGAACTCGGACGGCTGGAGGTTGAAGAAACCCAACGGAATCCAGCGGTGCGCCCGTCCCACTCCGCTGTCTGACACCGGATCGAAGAGGAACACGGCCACGAGCAGAACCATGATCAGACCGCTGATCAACGGGATCATGCTTCGGTACTCCCGGTAGTCGATGTTGGAGAAGACCAGATAGATGATGAGACCTGCAGCGACGAAGATCATCTGGCGTTCCATCGAGAAGGTCCCGGACGCTCTCGTTGCAGACAGGATCATGAGTAGGCCGGTGATCGAGAGGACCAGGGCGGATCCGAGCAGGATCCAGTCGGAGCGGTTGCCGCGACGGACCACGGAGACCTCTCGGAGTCGGCTGAGCACAGCCATCAGTCGGCGTCCTGTCCGGCAACGATCGGGGTGAGCGGGTTTCCCATCAGGTACTGAAGGATCTGACGACCGACCGGTGCGGCGATGCGGCCACCGGAGCCACCCTCCTCGATCAGGACCACCACCACGTACTGCGGGTCGTCGATCGGTGCCACTCCTACGAACCAGGCGTGGTTGTCGCGGGTGACATTCGACTGCCCAGTACCGGTCTTGCCCCCGACACGGTCGAGGCCGTCCCCGAATCCGACGAAGGCTTGGCGGGCGGTTCCGGTGGTGACCACACGATTGAGGTCGGCGAGAAGTGACCGTCGGGTCGACTCGCTGATCGGTACGGTGCGGCGGAGCACCGTCTCGACCGGAGTCACCACTCCATCAGCAGAAGTGATCTGCTTGACCACCCGTGGTTCGTACACGGTCCCGCCGTTGACCAATGCGGCGTAGGAGACGGCGACCTGGAGTGGCGTGGCCGTGAATGCTCCCTGACCGATGGCGAAGTCCATCAGGTCACCACCCAGCCACGGGCTGGCGATGTTGAGCCGGTCGGGATGGAGCCTCGGTGGACGGTCCGGGTTGTCGAGCTGCTCGGCCTTCCACTCCTCGAACAGGGTGCGGGTGGGGACGATCCCGGCGGCTTCTGTAGCCAGGTCGATGCCGGTCCGTGACCCGTATCCCAGGTTCATGGCCCAGTCCTGGATCACCGTCTCCTTGGGATGTCCCACCGGGAAATGGCGGTAGGTGCCGAGACCGGCAGACCAGAAGAAGATGTTGCACGAGATCTCCAGGGCACCATGGATGTCCTGCCAGCCACGGGTCCCCGGGTAATACCAGTCGTACTTGATCTGGAAGGAACCATCGGCAAGGTCGGGAAGGCGCAGGGCACCGTTGCAGTCGACCCGGCGGTTTTCGGCGTCGATTCCGTCAGTCTCCTCGGGGAAGGGCAGGTCCTCCTCTTCGATGACGGTGTAAGTGATCGCCTTGAACGTGGAGGCTGGTGGGTACTGACCGTTGACCGCCAGGTTGTTGAACGCCCTGAGCTCGTTGAGTCTCTGGAACTCGGTCAGGTCGATCCCAGTGACGAACAGCTGCGGGTCGAAGGTCGGATACGAGGCAGATGCCAAAACCTCGAAGGTCTTGGCATCGAGGACCACGACGGCACCCCTCTCGGTGTCGTTGAACACCTCACGATCGGCTGCCCGGTCCTTGTCCTTCTCCTGGTTGGAAAGGGCGATACCTTCCTCTAGGGCGATTTCGACCACCACCTGGAGACCCTCGTCGAGAGTGAGGGTGAGTGCGCTCCCCTGGATCGGATCGACCCCGGGGCGGCTGTCGATGATCTCGCCGCGACGGACCCGATACTCCAACTTGCCCGGTGTTCCCCTGAGGAAGTCCTCGTAGGCCTTCTCGACGCCGAGTTTGCCGATGCGGATGCTCAGATCGAGGTCGGGGTTCTGCTCACGGTCGGCTGCGTCGGGCAAACCGAGGTGGCCGATGACATGAGCCATCGATGTCAGGTAGATGCGCTCGGGGATGGCGAGTACCTGCACTCCGGGGAGGACCTCGGAGCTCTCGTTGACCCGGTACGCGGTCTCCACGGACACCGTGGTCACCTGGAATCGACCGTTGATACCAGCCTGGTCATACATCTCGTCGAGCTTGGCCCGATCGAAGGCGAGGATCGCAGAGAGACGATCGAGCATGCCATCCCGCTGATCGGGTTGTACGAAGGTCCGGTCAACGAATACCGCGGGAACCATCCTGGTGGTGGCCAGGAGTTCCCCATTCCGGTCGTAGATGTTCCCCCGGGCCGCCTGGACCGATTGACTCAACCAGGTCTGTTCCGCGGTGTCGGCGGCGATCTGCGGCCCCTGCGCCACCTGGATGAACCACAGTCTCAATCCGAGGGCGGAGAACATGGCGACAAAGACGAATCCGATGATGCTGAGACGGAGGGCGAATCTCATGAGAAACGGAAGATCCCGGCGTCGCGATCGATGAGACGGACGAACAAGGGTGAGAACAATGCCGCCAGGATCAGATTGGCCAATGGCACCAGGATCAGCCGTTGACCGATGTCAGGACCGACCAGGTTCATCTCACCGAACAGGGTCCCGATGAGGACGATCAGGGCGATCCCCAGGAAGGTCAACAGCGCCGCCCAGATCGCGGCGGCGTACCTACCGACCTCGGCATAGCTCCTCGAACGGACCGCCACATAAGCAATCACCGTGAAGACCACTGCCCTCAGCCCGACCAGCGACGATCCGAGAAGATCGACGATCAGACCGGCGGAGAACGCAACAAGGAGCACAAGCTCAGCGCGGATCCGGGTCAGGGCAAGAAGGATCACCACCAGCATGGTCAGGTCCGGTGAGAAGGGGCGGATTCGACCGAACAATGTGGTCTGGATGACGACTGAAACCAGCAGGATGGTGGCGATGGCCAAACCTTTCGGGAATCTCATCCGTCTCCGCCTTCCCCGCCTTCGCCCTCCTCAGGCACGGTCGTGGTGGTAGTGGTGGTCGTCGTCGTAGTAGCCACTGCGGTGAGGGGATCCGGTGGCCAGGCCAGGACAACCACCACCCGGAGCAGGTCGGGATTGACGAACGGTCTTACAGTCGTGGTCAGCCCATCTAGAGCAGGGGTCGCGGCTTCCGCCACTTCACCGACAACCAACCCGGCCGGGAAACGCAATGATCCAGCGGAAGTGTGAACCCGATCCCCAACACTCACCGGGTTCTGAGCCATCAAAGACTCGTAACGCATCAGCGCGGATCCTGCCTGTGACATGAGCGAGCCCTGCTGGTCTCCGATGATCACGGTAAGGCCCTGACGACTCGCGGTGATCGGAACGATGGTGGCGGTCCACTGAGTCACCGAACGGACCGTTCCCACCACATTGCCGAGACTGTCGACGACGGGCTGGTTGACCGCGATCCCGTGGGTTGTGCCCTTGTCGATGATCAGCGCCCCATCCATGCTGTCGGGACGACCCATCACGTTCGCCACAGTCGACCCGATATCGAGACCGGACGACCGAAGGTCGTAGATGTTCTCGTACAACTCGATCCGGATGAGAAGGTCCCGGGTCGCATGGAGTTCGGCCTCCGCCTCGAGGAGCGCGCGACGCAAAGCTTCGTTCTCCTGCTGGAGGTTGGCGACATTGGACAGCGAGTCGGCGAGGTCGACGAGGGGGGCGACGGCGAACGAGGTTGCTTTCTGGAGCGGCGCCACCAGGGTCTGGGTGCCGGTCCTCAATACCGAGACGACGCCGGTGCCCTGACTGCGGACATCCATGGTCATGAGCAGGATCCCGACGACGATCAGAGAGACCATCGTTGCGAGGGCGCGACCCGCCGGTTGACGCTCCCTGGTCAGCATTCCGGAAGACGGGTGACTGGGCTCATGGCCGGGCCGACGACACCAGCACCGAATGCAGGGTGTCGAATTCCTCCAGGCATTTCCCCGAGCCGAGCACAACAGAGTGAAGCGGCCTTTCGGCAGTCACAATGGGCATCCCCGTCTCATGGGCCAGACGGTTGTCCAGCCCCACCAGCAAAGCACCACCCCCGGTCAGCCAGATCCCTCGTTCGACGATGTCAGCGGCCAACTCCGGGGGGGTCTTGTCGAGTGTCAGTTTCACCGCGTCAACGATGTCCTGGGTCGGCTCCTCAATTGCCTCCCGGATCTCCGGACTCGACAGAAGGATCGTCTTGGGGAGACCCGTCACCAGGTCACGGCCTCTCACCTCGGCGAACGGCTCGTCCGCGTACGGCCACGCCGATGCAAGACGCTTCTTCAACTCCTCAGCGGTGCGCTCACCGACAAGGACGTTGTGCTCCTTCTTGATCCAATCGATGATCGCAACGTCGAGTTCGTCTCCCGCCACCTTGATCGACTTGGAGACCACGATTCCACCGAGGGAGATCACCGCCACTTCGGTGGTGCCACCACCGATGTCGACGATCATCGAGCCGGACGGCTCGGCGATGGGCAGACCGACACCTATCGCAGCCGCCATCGGCTCTTCGATGGTGTAGGCGCGGCGGGCACCGGCGTGATACGCCGCCTCCTCGACGGCGCGTCGCTCGACAGGGGTGATTCCGGATGGGACACAGACGACGATCCGGGGACGGGCCCACTTGCGACGATGCACCTTCTGGATGAAGTAGCGGAGCATCTTCTCGGTGATGTCGAAGTCGGCGATGACACCATCACGGAGCGGGCGGATGGCAGTGATGTGAGCGGGGGTGCGGCCGATCATCCGCTTGGCTTCCATCCCCACCGCCAGGGCCTTGTTGTTCTGAGAGTTGATCGCAACTACCGACGGCTCGTTGAGCACGATGCCACTACCCCGTACGTAGACGAGGGTGTTGGCAGTGCCAAGATCGATGGCCATGTCCTGACCGGCAAATGACAAAAGGGTTTCAGCCATGGCTGATCGACTCCCTAGAACGACTCTGCGAGTCTAGGTACGGCATCGAACTTGTGCCATAAGTCCCCCGCCGTCGGGGCCGGTACTGGTGGGAACCCCGGCCTCCTACCCGTCGCCTGGCCGGCGACGGGACCCTTCCCCCATTACTACACAATGGGGGACTATCCGAAGAAGATCTCGAGTTCGCGGGCGGCGCTCTCCGGGCCATCGGAGCCGTGGATCAGGTTCTCGGTGACGACCAGACCGAAGTCGGATCGGATGGTTCCGGGAGCGGCCTGATTCGGATCGGTCGCACCGATCAGGTTCCGGGCAACGGCGATGGCGCTCTCACCACTCCACTCCATGGCCACCACCGGTCCGGAGGTGATGAATCCGGCGAGGTCCTTGAAGAAGGGCTTGTCGACATGCTCGGCATAGTGGCGACGGGCCAGCTCTTCGTCGAAGGTCAGCATGCGGATCTGCTTGAGCTTCAGACCCTTCCGCTCGAATCGGGAAATGATCTCGCCGACCAGACCTCGGGCGACACCGTCGGGTTTGATCATTATGAATGTGCTCTCTACTGCCATATCGGTCGAACGCTATCGGACTGCCCCGTGGTACCTCAACCCAGCGTCAGGTCGCGGACCGCGCCGACCAGATACAGCGACCCTGAAACCAACACGGCCCCGTCGGGTCCGGCCTCGGCCCGGGCCATATCGAGAGCTTCCTCAACCGAAGGTGCGGCCAGGACCGGCACGTCGAGATGCCCGGCGACGATGTCGGCGAGATCCCCGGCGGGCAGAGCCCGCTCCGATTCCACCTGAGTTGTGACCACCCCGTCCAGATAGGGAACCAGGTGGTCGATCATCGACGGGACGTCCTTGTCACCCATCGCCCCCATCACCAGATACCACCTGACGTTGGGGAACTCCTCCCCCAGCGCCTCGGAAAGCACGCCGAATCCTTCTTCGTTGTGCGCCCCGTCGATCATCACCAGCGGCCGACTCCCGACCCTTTCCATCCGACCGGGCAGTGTTGCCACAGAGGCGGCATCTCTCACCGCGGAGGGGTCGAGGGCATCGCCGAGAAGGGCCTCAGTAGCGGCGAGGGCGATCGAGAAGTTGGTCAACTGGTGTCTGCCATGGACCGGGAGAAAGACATCCTCATAGACGGCTTCGGCTCCCTTGTACGTGGCCATCCACCCTCCGACTCCACGCTCGGCGGACTCGACTCCGAAGTCGGTGCCGAATCGACGGTGATGGATGCCCAGTTCACGAGCCCGCGCCGCGACCACCTGATATGCCTCATCGGGAAGCGCTCCGCTGACCAGAACGGACCCGGGTCCGGCAATGGCAACCTTCTC
>CAYNSP010000036.1:0-15464 GCA_964400035.1 uncultured Acidimicrobiaceae bacterium
CTCGGTGGAGGAGGGCGCCGATACTCGTGAATCGGTGCTGGTGGCGTTCGGTGGGGCCGGTGGACTCCACGCCAGCCGTCTGGCCCGGCGCCTCGGGATTCCCAAGGTCCTCATCCCACCTCTTTCCGGTGTCTTCTCCGCACTGGGTTTGCTTCTGGCGACTCCCGCCACCGATGGGGTTCGGACAGTCATGCTCACCGAAGGAGACGGGCGTCTGGAATCCCTCGCCGCTGAGTTGGTCGCCGAGACGACGGGGAAGTTCAGATTGATCTTCGGCGTCGATGGGCAGGATCTGGAAGTGGCATTCGACTGCCGGTACCGGGGCCAATCCCATGAGTTGGAAGTAGTGGCACCGGTCATCTGGCCGGAGGTCAGGCAGGGTTTCGAGACGGCCCATCAGCGGATGTTCGGGTTCGTTCGTGAGGGTGAGCCCATCGAAGTGGTCAACATCCGGGTTCGGGTCGCCGGTCGGGCGCCTCTGACCTGGGATCAGGTGACCGGCCAGCGTCCCGAACTTGCCGCCGGAACTGAGATGGCAGGCCCAGCAGTGTTGACTGAGGAAATCTCCGCCATCCTCCTCGAAGAGGGGGACAGGATGACCGTGTTGGAGGACGGGACACTGGAGATCACCTGTGGCTGACCTGGTGGAACGGGCGATCGCATATGCCAGTTCGGCCCTGGCCGGACTCGCCGACCCTGAAAAAGCTGCCGGTATGCAGGCCTACATGAAGACCGACATGCCCTTTCATGGCGTCCAGAAACCGGGTCGGGTGCCCGTGAACCGGCATCTGATCCGGGGTTTCCCGCCATCCGACCGGGACGAGTACGAGGCGCTGGTCCTCGGACTGTGGAATCTGCAGCATCGGGAGGAGAAGTACCTGGCCCTCGGGGTGGCCTACGGGCACCGCCAGTTCATCGTCCCGGCATCGATTCCCCTGTACCGGCGGCTGATCGTGGAGGGTGCCTGGTGGGACCTGGTCGACGAGATCGCCACACATCTGATCCGCCATCTTGTCCTCACCTTCCCGACGGAGTCCTGGCCGGTCGTCGACGCCTGGATCGACGACGACAACATGTGGTTGCGTCGCACTGCACTCCTCTGTCAGGTCGGGGCCAGGGATCGGACCGACGCCCGCCGTCTCTTCGAATTCTGTCTGAAGAGGGCAGACGAGACAGAGTTCTTCATCCGCAAAGCGATCGGATGGGCCCTCCGGGACTACGCCCGGACCGATCCGGGAGCCGTGGCAGACTTCGTCAACACCAATCGCCATCGACTGTCTGGACTCAGCTTCAGGGAAGCCACCAAGCACATCGGGGAGTTGGTGCGATGAACATCGACCCGGTCACACTCGAAGTCGCCCGGCATCGTTTCGCCGCCATCGCCACTGAGATGGGCGGGGTTCTGCGTCGGACCTCCCTGTCCCCGAACATCAAGGAACGCGCCGACTGCTCTGCGGCCGTCTTCACCGCCGACGGGGAGATGCTGGCCCAAGCCGAACACATTCCGGTTCACCTCGGTTCGATGCCCGAGTCGGTCCGGGCATGCATCTCCCGGTTCGATCCAAGCCCTGGAATCCAGTACGCGGTCAACGATCAGTTTGCCGGAGGAACCCATCTCAACGATCTGACCATCGTCTCCCCGGTGTTCGTCGCCGGTGAGCATGTCGCCTGGGTGGGGAATCGGGCGCACCACGCCGATGTCGGCGGTGAAGCCCCCGGGTCGATGCCGGCCCATGCCACCAGATTGGAGCAAGAAGGTCACGTCGTCTCGCCCATGGTCGCCGTCGAGGACGGGAAGTGGGTGGACGAGTTCCTGGTTCCGTTTGTGACTGCCTCTCGCACCGGTTGGGAACGTCGGGGTGACCTCGACGCCCAGATGGGATCCAATGCGGTGGCTGCGATCAGACTCGCCGAACTGATCAGGTCGGAGGGAATCGACCGGTATCGCCGGGTCAGTGATGCGCTCCTCTCCTACGGCGAGCGTCGGATGCGGGCCTCTCTCGAGAGACTTCCCGACGGGGTCTACCGGTTCGCCGATGTGATGGAACATGGGGATCGGGATGTGACGATTCGGGTGGCCATCACCGTGGATGGCGACCACCTGGTCGCCGACTTCACCGGGTCCGACCCACAGGTGGCCGGCAACTTCAATGCGGTCGAGGCGGTGACCCGGTCATGCCTGTACTACGCGGTCCGGGTCGCCACCGACCCAACCATCCCGGCAAATGGAGGGTGCTACCGGCCGATCGACCTGATCGCCCCTGAGGGTTCGATCGTCAACGCCCGTCCACCTGCGGCGGTGGCGGCCGGGAACGTCGAGACCAGCCAGCGGATCGCCGATGTGCTGCTCGGTGCGTTGGCGCAGGCAGCGCCGGCGACGGTCCCGGCGGCATCTCAAGGCACGATGAACAATGTTCTGATAGGCAACGACGACTTCGCATACTACGAAACGGTTGGAGGCGGACAGGGGGCAAGGCCCTATCGGGACGGCCAGTCGGGGATCCACACCGGAATGACCAATACCCAGAACACACCGATCGAGGCTTTACACACCCACTATCCGTTCCGGGTCGTGGCCTACACCCTCCGCCGTGGCAGCGGGGGAGAAGGCCGCTTTCTGGGCGGCGACGGGATCCGGAGGGAGATCGTCTTCCAGACCGAGGCCACCCTCTCGCTCATGGGGGAGCGTCGCCGGCACGCCCCGTGGGGTCTGTCCGGTGGTGAATCCGGGGCGACCGGGGAGGACTGGTTGTATCGGGCCTCAGGGGAAGTCGAACGTCTTCCCGGGAAGACCACGGTGACTGTCAATCCCGGTGACCGTCTCGTCGTCCTCACTCCCGGTGGCGGTGGATGGGGTACTCCCGTCTGATCGAGTAACGCCCTGGAAACTCCCGAGTTCGGGATTACGTTTGTCGTTTGATCGGGTAAATGCCCGGTTAGTGTCAGGAGGAGCCGTGACGTCTGAAATCACCGTCCGAGAGCCGTGGCACGCCACCGTGAAACGGTATGCGGTCCTGGCTTACGGGGCCTTAGGCTCGGCGCTGGCGCTCGGGCTCTTGGTGGTCGGTGTCCTCCTCGTCGGCCTTGCGGTCCCGGTGTTCCTCGCCTCATTCGGCCTCGTCGATATTGGCGATGACCTGGGCACCGCACCGTTGATCATTTCCTCCATGCTCCTCGGTGTCACCGGCGGCTTCTGTCTCGGTGTCGCCTCAGAGAGCCCGTTGGGCCGGGGACGTCGTCTTCAGGGTTTCAAGATATGGGAGATCGGTATCGGCCGGACGTTGGCCGTCTTCCTTGTCGGGATCGGCCTGCTCTTCGTGTACCGGCTGATCAGTTCGGTGATCGGTGATGTCCCCTACCCGCTCTACAAAGGGGTGGAGACATTCCGGGCGGCGGGTACGTCAGGGATGATTGCCATGCCTTTGATCGGTGTCCCGCTGGGACTGTTGCTCCGGTGGGTTCCAACCGACCGGACCTGGATCAACCGGTTGGACACGTCCCTGATGTTCGCGGTCTGGGTGCTGGCCTCGATCATCACCCTCGCCTAGAGGGCCATCGCATAGATCAAAACCTCCGTGGGCTCCCCACCGGAGCGGGTCAGGGACTCCACCATCCAGGGCACCTTGGGTACGAAGAACCTCACCGTCTCGACCTCGCGTCGGTGTGCGAAGTTGAGGATCGCCTCGACCATCGATGGCGCATCCTCGGGTGTCGTGCTGAGCCAACCGATCCGCAGCAGGTTCGGCTCGGGCTGTTCGACGATCACCCATCCGAACGGGCATTGGAGCAACCGGTACTCAGCAGCGGCATCGCCAAGGTCGGTGATCCGGGCGTTTCGCCACCGCCATCCATGCGAAATCAGTTCCCGACCCGCCGCCGCCAGATCGCTGACCGCCCAGGACATCCAGGCCGGGTCGATGTCCGCCGGGTTGGCCGGACGGAGCAGCCGGTCGTCATCGAGGTCAGCGGATCTTGATTCGAGACGGGTTGCCACCCAGTTCGTCGTGTTCCGGTAGCCGAGGGCCTCCACCTGAGCCTGAGCGGAGGTGTTGCTGACCTCGGTGGCGAGTCGGGCGATCCTCGCCCCGCTTTCCCTCGCCCAGGTCGTGCCAGCCCGGTTGAGTGCGCTCCCGATTCCTTCCCGACGATGGTCCGGGTGGACTCTCGCCGCTTCGAGCCAGGCTTCGGTCGCAGAGAGCAAGGTGGTGTGGCAGATCCCGATCGGAAGGTCCCCGTCGTCGACTGCCACGGCGACCAGGGACTCCGGACTCTCCAGCCAGTCAGGCATCCGCTCGGCCACATAGTCCCCCCAATCGAAGATCCCCGCCGTCCACCGGGCGATCTCGGGTACATCGTCGGGTCGGGCGGTCCTCACCTGGAACGACACGGCTACATCCGGTCTGGTACTTCGATTCCGAGCAGTTTGAGGAGTGTCTCCAGAGCGGTGAGTGACCACGCCGCCACTCCCAGCCAGGAGGCACGTTGCGCCTCGTCCTCCTCGGAGAGGATGTGGCAGTTGTCATAGAAGCGGTTGAACTCCCCGGCCAGGTTGAAGGCGTAGTCGGCGACGTGGTTGGGCGCCCTCAGCTCGATTGCCCGGTCGATGATCTCGGGGAACTGGAGCAGATGGAGGACCAATGCCCGTTCCGACTCATGGGCCGGGGCCAGAATCTCACCGGGCCGGAGTGATCGTTCCTCGGCCTTGCGGAGGATCGATTTGATCCGCACCGCGGCGTACTGAAGGTAGGGGCCCGTCTTCCCCTCGAAGGAGCTGAATCGGTTGAGGTCGAAGACGTAGTCAGACGCACGGTTGTTGATCAGGTCTCCGAACTTGAGGGCTGCGATACCGACCTGGCCGGCGATTCGCTGCCGTTCCTCCTCCGGGTAGTCAGCGGCAAGCTCGGCCTCCTCGATCCGGTTACGGGCCGCATCGGTGACCATCTGGATGACGTCGCCGAGTCGGACCACACCACCTTCTCGGGTCTTGAACGGTTTGCCGTCCGGGCCGTTCATGGTCCCGAACCAGTTGTGCTCCATCACCACCTTGTCGGTGGCGATGCCACCTTTCCGGGCCGCCCGGAACACCTGGATGAAGTGGTCCGCCTGACGGCGGTCGACCACGTAGAGGATCAGGTCGGCGTCGAGTTCATCGACCCGGTACTGGATCGTGGCCAGGTCGGTCGTGGAATACATGTACGCCCCGGTGCGGGACTTGAGGAAGAGGGGAGGCCACTCCCGTGTGTCACCGGGTTCATCGATGAAGACGACTAGCGCTCCATCGGACTCCTCGGCCACACCCTCAGCCTCGAACTGTTCGACCATCTCCGGGATCAGATGGTCAACATCGGACTCGCCATACCAGAGGTCGAACTCGACACCGAGGGCAGCAAAGTCCTCACGTTGGGAGGCCTCAGAGACTGCTTTCAGCTTCGACCAGACCTCGATCGTTGCCGGGTCGCGCCGCTGGAGTCGGAGCGTGGCGTCCCGGGCCCGGGCAGAAAAGTCCTCATCGGTCCTGGCCCTTTCCGTCGCCTCGGGGTAGATCCTCTGCAGGTCGTCGAGGGTGATCCCGTCGGCGGTGCCCTCCTCTTCGATTGCGGCGATCACCACCCCCATGTTCCATCCCCAGTCACCGAAGTGGGGGTCCCGCACCACATTGTGTCCGGCGAAGTTGAAGAGGCGCGCCAGAGCGTCTCCGATGATCGTGGCCCGGAGGTGTCCGACATGCATTGCCTTGGCGACATTGGGCCCGGCGTAGTCCACGACCACGTTCAGCGGTTCTTGAGCTGGTGGGTGTCCCAGCTTGGGGTCGGTGGCGGTCTTGTTGGCCCACTCCGCCAGGGTCTCATCGGTGACGGTGATGTTGATGAATCCGGGCCCGGCCACGTCTGCGGCGGCGATCTCCGGGTAGGTGAGGAGTTGACGGGCCACTGCGGTGGCGATCTCCCTCGGATTCCTGTCGTCTTCCCTGGCCGCGTTCATCGCACCGTTGCATTGGAACTGGGCGAGTTCTGGACGCTGCGACACCACAACCAAACCGTGCTCGGGCGAGACACCGAGATGAGCGAACGCCCTCCCCGTGATCGTCGACAAATGCTCCAATAACGACATCGCTCGTGAGGTTAGAGCGTCCAAGGATGTGTCCCCCAAGGGGGGACACACCTAGTTCAGTACCTTGCTAGGTCCCGGGCTCGGTCGGCGATCGACTCGGGAGTCGGATACAGGGCGTTCTCGAGGGAACCGGCATAGGGCATGGTCGGGACATCGGGGAGGCCATACCGCTTGACCGGGGCATCGAGCCACTCGAACGTCTTGTCTGCGACCTGCGCCGCGATCTCGCCACCGAAACCGCCGAACTCGTTGTCCTCGTGAACGATGAGGATCCTGGAGGTCTTCTTCACCGATGCCTCGATCGTCGGCCAATCGAGTGGTTTCAGACTCCTCAGGTCGATCACCTCTGCACTGATCCCCTCCGATGCGAGAAGGTCGGCAGCCTCTACTGAGAAATGAGCCATCGCACCGTAGGCGACGATGGTCAGGTCGGTCCCCGCCCGTCGGATCGCTGCTCGCCCCAACGGGACCCGGTGGTCACCCTTGGGGAACGGACCCTTCGCCAGGCGGTAGAGCTTCTTGGGTTCGATGAACAGGACCGGGTCCGGGTCCTCGAAGGCCGAGTGGAGCAGACCCTTGACGTCTGCTGGCGTGGAGGGGATCACCACCTTCAGGCCGGGTACGTGTGCGTAGTACGCCTCGATCGACTGCGAGTGGTACTGGGCCCCGTGGATGCCGGCCCCGTACGGGGTCCGGATCACGATCGGGACGTTCCACACCCCGTCCGACCGGTAGTAGGCGCGGGCCACCTCCGAGACGATCTGGTCGAACGCCGGGTGGATGTAGTCGGCAAACTGGATCTCAGGGATCGGTCTCCAGCCGGCCGCCGACATTCCGACCGCACAGCCAACGATTGATGATTCGGCGATCGGGGTGTTGAAACACCGATCCTCACCGAATCGCATGGTCAGGCCCTGGGTTGACTTGAACACTCCACCCTTATCCCGGGCGACGTCCTCGCCAAAGACAACGGCGTCATCGTGTGCCTCGAGGATCTCGTGCAGGGTCATGTTGACGGCGGTGATCAGGTTGACCTCATCGCCCGCAACCGCCGGTTCGGGTGTGGTCGCTGCCGGTCCCGGTTCGACCACCCTGGCGTAGACCCGTGAAGTCGGTTCGTCGGGGTCGGCCGCAGATTCGGCACGTTCCACGGCGGCGGCGATCAGGGCGACCACCTCGCTGTCCATCCCGGCTTCAGCCTCCTCGGTGAGGAGACGGTTCTCGATCAGGTACTGGCGGAGGCGGAGCAGTGGATCCTTCTTCCTCCACTGTTCGACCTCCTCCCTGGTGCGGTACAGGGTGTCGTTGTCGTCGGAGGTGTGGGCGTAATACCGGTAGGTCTCAGCTTCGATCAGGCTGGGACCCTCACCGGCCCGTGCCCGGGCGACCGCATCCTGCATGGTTGCCACCACTTCGAAGGGGTCGTTCCCGTCGATCAGGTATCCCTTCATCCCGTAACCCTTGGCCCGGTCGTGGACCCGGCCAGCCACCTGCTCCTCGGTGGGTACCGAGATTGCATAGAGGTTGTTCTCGATGACGCAGATCAGGGGCAGTTTGTGGATTCCCGCCCAGTTCATCCCCTCGTGCCAGTCACCCTCCGAGGTCGAACCCTCGCCTCCATAGACCACCACCACGGCATCGGAGCCCTGGTTCTTCAGACCGTGGGCGATCCCCGAGGCATGGGGGTACTGGGGCCCGATCACCGAGGACTGGGTGAACACCCGCAGCTCACGTGACGACCAGTGGCTGGGCAGCTGGCGACCACCTGACATGGGGTCGTCCTTCTTGGCGAAGAGACCGAGGAACACCTCATAGGGGTCAAAGCCCCATGCCAGCGCGACGCCCATGTCGCGGTAGTAGGGGAGGACCCAGTCTTTGTCCCGGTCGAGACCGAAGACCGATCCGACCTGGATCGCCTCATGTCCCGAAGCGCCCACCACGAAGTCGGCGCGGCCCTGACGTTGCAGGGCATACATGCGATCGTCGACCCGGCGGGCCATAAGCATCAGCCGGTACATCTCGACGACCTGGTCGTCGCTGAGCCCGAGGGCCCGGTGTCTCAGGGTGTCTGTGGTTGTCACTGTCAGTTCCGGTCGTCTCCGCTCCGGCGGAACCTTCGCAGATCTCCGATGTCTCTGATCCGCTCGAGGGCGACGTGCTCGGCCGCCTCGTGGGGATTGATGCCTTCCGCCTCGGCGGTCTCGAAGATGCGAAGGGTGGCGTCGTAGATCTTGTCGACGAGATACAGGGCGCGATTCCGGGAGTAGCCGTGCAGCTCGTCGTACACGTTGATGAGGCCGCCGGCGTTGACCACGAAGTCAGGGGCGTAAAGGATTCCACGGTCGGCGAGACGGGCGGCGTCCTTCTCGGTGGCGAGCTGGTTGTTGGCGCTCCCGCATACGGCGAGACAATTGAGTTCGGGGATGGTGCTCTCGTTGAGGCCGGCCCCGAGAGCGCATGGCGAGAAGATGTCCACCTCCAGCTGGTGGATCTGGTCGAGTTCCACGGTCTTGACACCGTATTTCTGGACCGCGGCTTCCAGAGCGGGCGGATAGGCGTCGGCCACGGTCACATCGGCACGTGCTTCGACCAAAAGTTGGACGAAAGCCGAGCCGACCTTGCCGACTCCCTGGACTGCGAACCTCTTCCCGGCCAGGTCGGGTTCACCCCACAGCTTCGTGGCGACGGCACGGGCGGCGGCATAGAGACCGCGGGCTGTCACCGGGGATGGGTCGCCGGAACCGCCGTGGGCCGACGAGTTGCCCAACGCCCATCTTGTCTCCCTGCCGATGATGTCGATGTCTTCGGGAGTGGTACCGACGTCCTCGGCGGTGATGTAACGACCCTGGAGCGAATCGACGAATCTGCCGTATGCGCGGAAAAGGCGTTCTGATTTGTCGGTGCGGGGATCGCCGATGATGACCGCCTTGCCGCCACCCAGGTCGAGACCGGCGGCGGCCGCCTTGTAGGTCATGCCCTTGGAAAGTCTGAGGACGTCATGGAGGGCATCTGACTCGGATTGGTATGGAAAAAAACGAGTCCCGCCGAGGGCGGGACCTAAAGCCGTGCTGTGAATCGCAATGATGGCCCGTAGGCCTGATACGTGGTCGTAACCGAAGAGGATCTGCTCGTGACCTTCCTTGGCTACCTCATCGAAGACGATCAAGACATTCTCCTCTCGTCTGCCGGGTGCAACCTCTACCGATCATACATCGCGCGTCGGATGAGGGTCCCTGTGACCGCACCCACACGGTACGCAGGTGCGCACCCTGTGGCACTATTAGATGGTGATCAAAGCGGCCTACCTCAGGGTCTACACCACCGATGCCGGGTCTTCCAACGAATCGGTTCCGGGCTTCATCCACAGCGTGGGCGTGATGGGTGATGAGGAACACGACCGGGTCGTTGATTGGGAGGGCCGGCCGATGCGCTGTCCGACCAACCTCCGCCTGCGCGCACTCGAGTCGACCGTGGCCTTCGCCAATGCCTTTCGGGGTTCGGTGATCATCCCCGAAGAGACAGTCAGGGCCGCAGACAGGGCACTTCGTGATTACCACCGGTCAAATCCGGATCACCGTTCGCATGTCCTTGCCTCAGCGTGGCATGTCCCGGTGAGATGGTTTACCGCCTTCGACCCGTCGGAGCGTCAGCTGTATGAGTCTCCATCAGGGATGCGTCCCCGGTTCCGCACCTCGATGGCGGACGCCCGGTCGAGGGCGATGAGGGCCCTCCGTGTCCTCGAAGAACTGGGTGCGTTCCAGGCACCCGCCGAGGAACTTGCCCAATTCATCGAGTGGTTGGACCGGTTTCCTGGCGATGCCATGGTCGAACTGGATTACGGGACGGTCGCCGAGTTGTTCGAACAGGACGATTTGCTCTTCGATGACTCGTGTGAGCTGGTCCATGCCTCGTTAGATGCCCTCGAGGAGGGTGATATGTTGCGTGCCGGCGAGAACTACGGGCGGGTCGTCGCACGCTGGGCACACGCCTACTCACTCAGCTTCGCCAGCTGACCCGGCGAGATTTTGAGTGTTCGCGAAAAATTCGGGAACTCTTAGCCGGCTGCAAGCGTCTGAATGTTTGTGAAACGGTTCACAAGGCCGATTCACACTCCTCCAAACTTGCGGTGTGAGTGGAGAAAGTTGCCGCTTCCCCGAGTGGCATCCCCCTTCTCCTCATCTCCTCTCCACTTGCACCGCAAACCCTTTCAAGGGCTTGCCGGGAGGATCAGGCTCTTGCTTCCCAGACCCGAGCGGTCCAGACGAATCGACTTCCCCGTTCGGTGACGTCGATCAATTTCTCGCCGCGGAGTCGGGCAAAGACCGGGTGTTCGGAGATGCTCGACGGGAGCGGTATCGACTTCTCGGTGAGCTGTCGGATCGTGCCAAAGACCGACCGGGCCTTGTCGAGGATGGAGTTCTCGTCCTGAAGTGTCCCCGTCGGTAGAAGGAGACGACCGCCTTTGCGGAGGAATCGCTTAGCTTCCTCCAACATGCGGAGTGGGAGTTCGGCCCCGGTAGGTCCTCCGGCCAGACCCGATGGGAACCATCCGGAAGCATTGGCCAGCTGGTCGGGGATACCCGAGATGTCACCGATCATCAGATCGGCCTCGACGCCGGCCGGGAGGGGCTCGAACACGCTTCCCTCAAAGAACTCGGTGCGATCGGAGACGCCATGGTCAGCTGCGTTGGCGGTTGCCACCTCAACGGTCCCGGGGGCAGCATCGATGCCATAGACCTTCCGGGCACCCAGACGGGCTGCGATGATCGACAGGATTCCCGAACCGCATCCGACATCGATGACGGTCGAGTTCGAATCGACTTCGATGGCGTCGGCGACCAATGTCGAGATGGTCGAGGGGCGAAAAGTAGCGGGGCCAACTTTCAGATCGAAAGGCCCGAGACGACCTTTCCAAGCAATCGTCTCTAGTTTCATGGCTGAACCTTACCGATATCGGGTGGCTCTGGGAACTCCCTAGCATCAGAAGGGATGAGAATCCTCGTGCCCCGGGTGTTTCGGGGATGATCCGTCGTTCGATCTTCGTGCTGGCATTGCTGGTTGCCGCCTGCACCGGGGGAATTCCCACCGGGAAACTCCAGGGGGTGGTCATCGATGACCCGACCCCGAAACCATCCTTCGTTCTGAGCGACACGGAGGGGAACCGGTACCATTTCGTCGAGGAGACCGGTGGCAAGCTGACCCTCCTCTATTTCGGCTACACGAACTGTCCTGATATCTGCCCGGTGCATATGGCACAGATTGCTGAGGTCATCCGCGAGTACCCGGAACTGGGACGCAACATCGAGGTGGTGTTTGTCACCATCGATCCGGACAGGGACACACCGGACGTTCTCCGTGACTATCTCAGCGGTTTTGGTCCCCGTTTCATCGGTCTTACCGGGACCCAAGAGGAGCTGCGGATTGCCCAGGAGGCTGCCGGGGTTCCGGTGGCCTTCCGAAATGGAGAGGGCGACAGCTATGCGATGGAGCACTCGTCGATCGTTATTGCCTACGCACCCGACGGCCTCAATCACGCCGTGTACCCGTTCGGGACGAGACAGTCGGTTTGGAACAACGATCTGCGGATCCTGGGTGAGATGAGGGGGACTGCAGGTTGAAGGTTTGTCTGGTCGGTCTTGTTCTCGCCGTGACTGCATGCGCTCAGTCCGATCCGGTGGTCACCCATGCCCGTATGGGCGAGCCGGTCGGAGCGAATGCCGCCGTGTATCTGACCGTCGAAGGCTACGGGCAGGCTGACCGGTTGATCGGTGCCAGCACCGATGCAGCCGGGGCGGTGGAACTCCACGAGACGGTTATCGGGTCCAACGGGCAGGCCTCAATGAATCGGGTCGAGTACCTGGATCTCCCGGCGCGGGGCAGCCTCGTTCTGGAACCCGGGGGATTCCACATCATGCTTCTCGGGGTCGATCGGGTGATCGCCGGCGATGAGATCACGATCACATTGTTGTGGGAGCATGCCGGTGAAATGGATGTTGACGTGGAGGTCGTGGATCCGGCAGATGTCCTGGAGCACGATCATCACTGAACTGTCACGGAGTCCTGTCTGATGCGTTGGTGGTGTGTCGCCCTGGAAACTCCTTGGTCGTGGACCTGGTCTCCATATCCCGGTGTATGGGTGGCCTCACTGCTTCCCATCGGGGTCTATTGGTGGGCGGTAAGGCGCGGACCGCGGCCCATCGACCGTCGCAAGTTCGGGTTCTTCATCGCCGGGATGCTCGTCTTCTGGCTCGCATCCGACTGGCCATTGGGTGTCCTGGGAGCGGGGTACATGGCGTCCGCTCATATGGCCCAGTTCATTCTCTACACCCTGGTCTCGGCCCCGCTGCTTCTCCTCGGCATCCCCGAGTGGATGGTTCGCCGGTTCCCGACGTGGGTCGGCGCCACCATCAGGTTCTTCGGACGAAAGCCTCTGGTCACCGCCGTCATCTACAACGCGATCCTGTTAGCCACCCACGCACCTGGAACCGTGGAGGTTCTTCGTCGGAGCCAGATCGGCTCCTTCGTCATGGACATCGCCTGGGTGGTCGCAGGATTGCTGCTTTGGTTGCCGGTCATCTCCCCGGTCGCCGAGTGGCGCCTCGGCCCGGTTTGGGGTCGGATGCTCTATCTTTTCGGGGCCACCGCCCTGGTGGCGGTGATTCCTGCCAGCATGCTCACATTCAGCTCCACACCCGTTTACGCCATCTACGAGCTCGCCCCGCGGGTCTTCGACTTGAGCGCCCGTGAGGACCAGCAGATCGCAGGGATCCTCATGAAGCTGGCGACCATTCCGGTCGTTTGGGGGACGATCGGTGTCCTTTGGCTCCGCTGGACGCGGGAGGAGGCGGGACGGGCATGATCTGGACGGTTCTGGCGTCGATTCCCTCACCACCCATCAACGGTTTCGACATCGGGCCGTTGCGGGTCACCTTCTACGGAATCCTGGTGACCACCGGTGTGGTCATCGCCTGGATCCTGACCAAACGGCGATTCCTCGCTCGCGGTGGGACCGTCGAAGACGTGGAGAAGATCATGATCCGGGTCGTGATCTGGGGCTTCGTCGGGGCGCGCCTCGCTTATGTCAGCACCCACCTGTCCCGGTTCTCCGACGAATGGTGGAAGGTGTTCGCCATCTGGGAGGGGGGCATCGCCCTCTACGGGGGGTTGACCGGTGGTGCCCTCGCCATCTGGTGGACCTGTCGCCAGCTCGGTGTGCCGATGACGATGTTCCTCGATTCCCTGGCACCCGGTCTGCCGCTGGCGCAGGCGGTGGGACGGTGGGGCAACTACTTCAACCAGGAACTGTTCGGTACCCCCTCAACTCTCCCCTGGGCGGTTGAGATTGCACCACAGTTCCGACCCCCTGAGTTCGCCGCCTACGAGACCTTTCACCCGACTTTCCTCTACGAGTCGTTGTGGAACTTCGCCCTTGCCGGGGTGATTCTGTGGGTTGAGAAGCGATTCCCGGTCCTCCAGGGGCGGCTGATCGGGGTCTACTTCATCGGTTACGGGGTAATGCGTTTCGTTCTCGAACTGATCCGAACCGACACCGACTTCCGTTTCCTCGGTTTGAGCCGGAACGGGTGGGTGTCGATCGGTGTCATCCTGATCGGCGTCCTGGTTCTGGCCTGGCGACGCTCCCGCGATCCAGCCCCCCAGACGTAGGTGACTGCCGAAGGGCGGACCGGCACCCTCAAGATTGCCCCCCCGGTAACGGCCGCTCTCCTCAGTTGGATCATCCTCGACCAGACGTTCACACCGGTGCAGATGCTCGGTTTGACCCTATCGCTGGGTGCGATCGCCTACGGGGCCCTGGTCGGAACCCGCCGAACCACCGTCCGCTAACCCGGCGCGCAGCGGTAACTTTCTCCGATGCGCTCCCCTCGCCGTTCTGCTGGTGTCGCAGCCGGTGCCGTCGCCGTGGTCGCCCTCGTCCTCGGACTGGTCATGGTGGGTTCCGCCGGTGGAGGCCGGTGGGAACTGGAAACCAGGTTCAACCTGTTTCCGGCCAATCCACGACCGGTGACCACCACCACCCAACCGCAGGGAGGCAGCCTCCCCGAGGTCGAAGACCTGCCCGATTTCTGGATCATCAACTGGGACCTGGTCGGCTGGATCACGATCATCGTTGTCGGCGTGGCAGTCGCCTGGACACTCTGGAAGCTGTGGAACATCTATCAAGCCAGGCTGCGTCCGGCACAGTTCAGCCCTGCCCCGGGTCGCCCGGTCGCGATGCAGATGCCGGAACTTCCCATCCTGGAACAGGGTGTCGAGGCTGCGCTGGACTATCTCAAGTCGATCCGGGAGACCGACGACGCCATCATTGCCGCCTGGCTTGCCCTGGAGGATGCCGCAGCGGCAACCGGAGTGCCGAGGAAGCCCTCTCAGACACCGACCGAGTTCACCGTCTCGGTTCTGGAAGCCACGGATGCCGACAGGGGCGCGGTGACCGGACTGCTCCGTCTCTATCACCTGGCCCGATTCTCGGACCACCCCATCTCCGGGAGCGATATCGAGCAGGCCACGCAGCATCTCGCCACTCTGGCCCGCGGGTGGCGTAACCGTCTCACCAGCGTCGGCCCGTCGGAGACGACATGAGCGGGACATTCGGCGGTGCGATTGTCCGGAATCTGGCAACCGGGGCCATCGCCGGAGCAGTTGCCTGGTTGCTCGGTGTTCCTCTGGCGCAGAGCTTCCTGGTGGCCATCGTGATGCTGGTGCTGGGTGCCGGTCGGTCACGGCTCCAACTCCACGGGGGCGCCGAATGGCCGCAACTTTCCGCCGACCGTGATCCCAGTGTCCGGCGCGAACTCTCCAGGCTGGCGATGGAAGTGGCGGGACAGGAGGGTCGGACCACTTCGACCGCCACCGAGATGCTGTCACGGCTTGCCCGACATCGGTTGGCGCAACGTGGCATCGATGTATCCGATCGGGGGAGGGCCGAGTCGCTCCTGGGCCCGCTCGCCTACAGTGTTGCGGTCGAGCCACCGGATCCGCCCCTCCGCTACTACGAATTCGAGCGGTGTGTCATCGCCCTGGAGGGGATCGATCACCCGCAGCCAAAGAGAGAAAGAGCCATATGACCAGTCCACATCATGTCGATCCGTTACCTGTCGGTGAGGTCGCCCGTCTGGGCAACGAAGTCCTGACCGAGGTCGGGACCGTGGTCGTCGGCATGGAGAGAGCGCTCAAGACCGCCCTGGCCGCGATCCTGGCCGGTGGTCATGTCCTCTTCGAGGATGTACCCGGATTGGGCAAAACCCTGGCCGCCCGGAGTCTGGCGACCACGCTCGGCCTCGATTTCCGTCGTCTCCAGTGCACTCCAGACCTCCTGCCCTCCGACATCACGGGTT
>CAYNSP010000037.1:0-14856 GCA_964400035.1 uncultured Acidimicrobiaceae bacterium
TCACATAGGGGGTGGTCACCGCTCCAGGTACGCCAAGCCGACGCTCGTGGGCTCGCTGAACCAGTTTGGCTAAGAGGAAACGAGCGCGATTCGGCCCGTGCTCCTCGGCTACGGCATCAAGAGACTCCAGCCACTCCTGGGTCTCCAGAGGGTCTGAGTCGTGGAGTTGCTGAACGAACTCCACACCGCTGAGATCACGGTGCTTCTCGGCCATATCGCCACGATAGTGACCGGTGGTCGATGACCGGCATCGTGCAGGCGGGTGGGGCTAGTCCCAGACGGGCGCTTCAGTGCTTATCGAGCCAAGGCGTGATGGCTTCTACGAACCGGACCGGAGCGTCGAGTTGCGGAGTGTGACCTGTGTCCTCCATCTGAATCAACTCCCAGTCGAGCCGGAGTGACACCAGCCACTCAACCGCGGTCGGAGAAACGATGCGGTCTTCCAGACCCTGCACTACCAGGGTCGGTGCTGTGATCTTTCGGATCCGCGCCACGTAAGACGCGGGCTTCGCCCAGGCCATGGCGATTCCACGGGCGACTTTCGGGACGGAGTCGGTGGCCCATGGCAGCTGATAGCGAACCTCCATCAGGGCGGTCAGGTCACGCATCACATCAGGAGGGATTCGAGAAGGTCTGTGGACGATGTTGTCGATGGCCAGCCTGAGCAGTTGTTCGGGTGGGTAGTGATGTCGATAGTGGCGGGCCATTGCCATACCCAGGAGGGGCGAAGCCTGCACCGCCAGACGTACTGCCGTCGGCCAGTGCAGACGCGGGTCGGGCAGGCGTGGGGGCGTGGCCGGCGAGACCAGTACCAATCGTTCAACCAGATCGGGACGGTCGGAGGCGATCATGATCGAGATCAACCCGCCCAGCGAGTTCCCGATCAGGGTCACGGGTGCTGCCAGGTCGTCGGTGAAATCGATGACAGCCCGGGCCAGCGACTCGAGAGTCCAGTCTCCTGCCGGTGGGGACAGTCCGAACCCGGGGAGGTCCAGTGCCAGTGTCCGCCCGAAACGGGTCAGTCCCGGTCCCACGGCGTCCCAGGTGATCGCCGAACCACCCAATCCGTGTACGAGCAAGAGGGTGGGTCCGGTGCCGCCGTAGTCCTTCCAGTGGACGGGCCCGCCCGAAGTCGTGGCATAAAGGTGAGCCTGAACCTGCGACATCTGCGAAAACAAAGTTAACCTCCACCGCTCCCGAACCGGAAAGCAGTAGTTCATGGCGGACATTTTGGTAGCCCGCAATCTGGCCAAGTCATTCGGTGATCTGGTCGCCGTGGACGATGTGAGTTTCACCATCAGGGAGGGTGAGACCTACGGGCTGCTCGGTCCGAACGGTGCCGGGAAGACGACCTCGATATCGATGATCGCCGGTCTCCTCGAGGCCGATCGGGGAACTGTCGAGGTGGCCGGCCAACCGATCACGACCCGGTCCTCGGCAGCCAAGGCAGACATCGGTCTGGTGCCCCAGGAGCTGGCCATCTATCCCGATCTGACCGCACGTGAGAACCTGAGGTTCTTCGGTCGGCTCTACGGACTCGAACGTGGCGTGCTCAACAGCAGAATCGATGAGGTCCTCGGTGTGATCGGTCTCACCGATCGTGCCGACGACCAGACCAAGGAGTACTCCGGCGGTATGAAGCGGAGACTCAACATCGGTATCGGATTGCTCCACAAACCACGACTACTGGTGCTGGATGAGCCCACGGTTGGGGTCGATCCCCAGTCCCGAAACGCCATCCTCGAGTCGGTGGAACAGTTGTCCCGAGAAGGTCTGGCAGTCCTCTACACCACTCACTACATGGAGGAGGCCGAGAGGCTCTGTGATCGGGTCGCCATCATCGACGAGGGCAGGATCAAGGCAGAAGGCACCCGACGGGATCTGGTCTCGATGGTGGGGGAACGTGACCGGATCACAATCACCGGTGACGTTTCCGGTGTCGGCGATGATCTCGCCGGGGTCCCCGGTGTCAGCGGAGTCTCCGTCGGCGACCACCGTCTCGACGTTCTCGTGGAGAGCGCAACGACCATGCTCCCCGATCTGCTTGCCCGGATCAGCGCCGCCGGGTCGACGATTACCGGGGTGGAGGTCTCCGAACCCAACCTGGAGGCCGTTTTCCTGCACCTGACCGGTAAGGCTTTGCGGGACTGAACGGTGCGTTCCGCATTACTCATCGCGGCTAAAGACATACGGCTCCGAATTCGGGACCGATCGGCATTGATCATCGGTGTGGTCGCACCGCTCACCCTGGCCTTCATCTTCAACCTGATCCTGGGTGGCGCTTTGTCGGGAGACGGCCCCGATCTCGAGTACGGACTGATCGATGAGGACCGATCGGATATCTCAGAGAGCTTTGCCGTTGTGCTGGCATCGCTCGAGGAGGACGGGATCATCACGCTCACCCGTTTCGACGACCCGGCCGGCGCCCGTGAGGCAGTCCAGGAGGGCGAGATCAGTGCCTTCTTCCATATCCCTACCGGATTCGGTGATCAGGTGGCCTCCGGGTCGCCGGCAATTGCAGTGGTCGGCGACGTCGACTCTCCCAACGCGACGCAGATAGCCGCGTCCATCGCCCGTCAGTTTGGCTCCGGTGTTGAAGCGGCGCGGCTTGCCGTGATCACCACCGCGACCGAGCTCGGGGTGTTGCCCACTCCCGATTTCGTTGCCGGTCTCACAACCGACCCGGCCACTGCCGCATTCACTTTCCAGTTGAACGACATCGCCGCGGCGACCCGTCAACTCGACGCCAGCACCTACTTCGCTGCGGGGATGGCGATCTTCTTCATGTTCTTCACCGTCCAGTACGGCGTGATGGGTCTCCTCGATGAGGAACGTGAGGGCACGATGGCCCGGTTGCTTGGTGCACCGATCCAGAGGGGTTCGGTGGTTGTGGGCAAGGCGATCCTGTCGATCGTCCTCGGTGTCACCTCGATGCTTCTCATGGTCGGGGGCACCACCTGGATCATGGGTGCCGACTGGGGTCCGATTCTCGGGGTGCTCATACTCGTCGTGTCTGGGGTACTCGCCGCGGTGGGTCTCACCGGTGCCCCGGGTGCCTTCGCCCGGACCGCCGAGGGGGCGGGAAATCTGGGTTCGACTGTGGCCGTCGTGCTCGGGCTTCTCGGTGGTGTCTTCTTCCCTTTGGGTCAGGGAGAGGACCTTCTTTCCAGGATGAGTCTGATCACACCCCATGCCTGGTTCCTGCGGGGTCTCGGTGACATCTCGACCGGGTCGTGGACGGCGGCTCTGCCCGCGGCCGGTGTTCTCCTGCTGTTCGCTCTGGTGTCCGGAACGGTGGCGGCGTTTGCTTTTGCGCGGAGGCTCCGCCGGTGAAAGTCCTCGCCATCGCTGCCGCCAATGTGAAGCGGATGCTTCGCGACCGTTCGAACATCTTCTTCGTTTTCATCTTCCCGCTGGCGTTGATCCTGCTCATCGGAGCCCAGTTCGGGGGAGGTTTTACCCCTCTGGTCGGCGTCTACCAGCAGGACAGCGATGTAATCGCCGATTCCGTCCTGGCTGAACTGGAGGAGTCCGAGGCGGTTGCCGTCGTCGCCTACGACGATCGGGACCGGCTTATCACCGCAGTGGAGAGGGGTCGGGTCAACGCCGGTCTCCTTCTCCCGGCCGGTATGTCTGCCACGGCCCCATCGGGCGACATCATCACGATCGAGTTCATCAACCGACCCGACAGTTTTGGGCCAGAGCTGGCGTCGGTAGTGAGTGCGGCCGTCGCCAACGTGATGAAGCCGGTGGGTGCGGCACGATTCGCCGTCACCGAGACGGGAGCCCCATTCGACCGCGCCCTGACGACGGCACGTCAGCTGGCGGACGACGGGGGCGGGGTCACGGTGACTGTGAGCACGCTGGGTGAGGCCGTGTTCCCGGCGACCTTGGGCCGGTTCGATCTCGGAGCGTCACAGCAGTTGATCCTGTTCATGTTCATCACCGGTCTGACCGGTGCATCGGCCCTTATCCTGACCCGCACCCTGGGTGTCACCTCGCGGATGCTCTCGACCCCGACCAATGTGCCCACCATCATCCTCGGTGAGGCCCTCGGCCGGTTCGGCACATCGTTGGTACAGGGGATCTACATCGTTCTGGTGACCCTGATCGCATTCGGTGTCAACTGGGGAGACCCCCTCGGCGCGTTCCTGATCATGGTGACCTTCTCCGCGGTCGCGGCCGGAGCGGCAATGCTCATGGGTGCCATCTTCAGCAATGCGCAACAGGCCGGTGGTGTGGCGGTCGTGGTCAGCCTCGGTCTGGCTGCTCTGGGCGGGGCGATGATGGCGATCGAGTTCTTCCCACCCTCAATGCAGAAGGTGGCCATGTTCACACCGCATGCGTGGGCGATCAGTGCCTTCGCCGAACTGGTACGCCACGACGGTGGTGTTGCCGACATTCTCCCGCAACTGGGGGTTCTCTGCCTGTTCGCCCTGGTGCTGTTGGGGCTGGCTACCTGGCGTCTGCGAGCGGTGATCACCAGGCCCTGATCTGGTTGAATGAGTCCATGACCGAGGAAAGACGTCCCCGTCTCGGAGGAGCCATATTCGCCTTAGGCATGTTCCTCTTTGTCATCTCGATCTTCACGCAGGGCGAATTCCTTGGCGACCTGTTCTTCATTCCGATCATCCTGATCATCGTCGGTCGGAGTTTGATGCGAAAGGCAAAGCGGGAGGAGGGAGCCGCACAGCCAGCAAGCCAACCGTTCAACCTAGAGACCTGGATCGGAAACAAGATGGGAGCTCCGGCCGACGCACGGACGCAGCCTCAACCCGAACCGGTCTCACCACTTCCCATCCCGCCGCCACCGGTAGTCCGGCCCAAGGTCGAGCAGCCACGTCCGGTACAGAGGGAGCCACGGCCGATGCCGCCGCCAGCGGAGCCGAGTTCTCCTGCGAAACGTGAGGCGAGAACGTTCACCCCGAAGTCGTCTGAGGAAATGATCGCCGAGGCCAAGCGGCGTCTCGAGGGGAAACGACGGTCATAGCCCTATGCCCGACGCGGCGTGGCGTCGGGCTTCCCTGATCTCGGCGGCGAAGGCTGCACGCGCTTCCGGCCCGCAGCTCCCGTCGAGGAGTTCCCGGTTGGCGGCCAACGACAAAGCCGATTTGAACAGCACCTGGCTGACACTCTCACCTGAGATCACCTGCCCTTCGATCCGGTACATACGACCTCTGGCGAGACATGCCTTCAGAAACGCCTTCTCGTTGAACGGGCCATCCCAGACCTCGAGTTCGTCCCCGACGATCTGATACCCGTCGAGAATGGGTAGAAGAACCCAGTGGGCCACCGGTTCGCCGAGCTTGGGCGCGAGTACCTCTGGCCCACCGCTGGCCAGGACGGACTCCCAGTCGGGCACGTCGACGGCCAGGTCGGAGAAGATCTCGGAGACGAACCGCTCACGGTCTGCGAAGAAGAACTCGAACTTGAGAAGGTCGCGGATTCCCAGCATCGTCTCCTCGAGGAAGTCCCGGTCCTTCCGGTCGGCCGCTGCGGCGATGGTCAACCCGACCTCGGCGATCGCCCTTGACAAGAAGTAGTGGACGACGATGTTCCGGTAGTAGGACACCTGGATCATCTGGCTCTCATCCAGCCAGAACACGGTGCGTCCGATGGCCTCATGGCTCGACACCGCCTTGTGTCCGGCCAGCCCCTCGAGAAGTGCTGTGACCACGTCCGGGTCGGACAGCTCGAGATCCTCAGTCATCTCAAGACCCCGGATGTCGATGAACTTTTGCAGTTCGGCGCATCTGGCACCCAATTCCATCGCGGTCAGCGGTTTTCCCCTGGCGGCCAGCAAAGCGATGCTGACCACAGCGATCGGAGTGATCGGGGTGGCCCGGGCGATCCGATTGAGGACTTCGAACGCCAGCTTCTGGAGACCGATCGACGGTTCTTCCCTGTCTTCGATCGTGGACAGCACCTCTGCGACCGACAGAGGAGTTCCGTATCTGACATGGATGTTCCCGTAGCGACGGCGGAGCGAGCGGATAGCTCGCACCATCCACCGAACCGACTCCTTCTCCTTCTCCTTGCCTTGAGCCTCCCGCGCGTAGTCGGGGACATCCTGAATCTGGTCGTACACGATCGATACCGGGACCACGACGATGTCGTCCGCCTTGCCCCGCCGGAGCGAGTCGACGACGTATTGCAGGAGTCCGAACCTGGGTGCCTGCAACTTCCCGGAGCGGGAACGGCCACCCTCCAGATACCACTCGATCGGGAAACGTTTTTCGACGAGGAAGTCGACATAGGCGCGGAGGACGATCTTGTACAGCTCGTTGTCCTTGAAGGAGCGGCGGATGAAGAACACCCCGGTACGCCTGAGGAGCGGTCCGATGGGGAAGAAGTTGAGGTTGATCCCGCCTGCCGTGTGATTCGGAGGAAGGTCATGTTCCCAAAGGATGAACTGGGTGCTGAGCCGGTCGAGGTTGGAGCGGTGGGCCGGCAGGAATACCAGCGGATGCTTCTGCCCCAACCCGGCAATCATCTCGATCTGCTCCGGCTGGTACTCGATGGCCCCGTATCCCTGCCGGTACAGGGCGTGGATGGCATTGGCGACGAGGTCGATCACATAGGGGCTGTGCGTCGCGGCGATCTCCCTGAGATAACGCTCGGCCCTCTTCATCGCGATGTTGGGGTCCTCGCCGGTGCGATCGGCGAACTCATGGACCTGGTCGACGAAGCTTCGCCGGGTCAGGATCCATTCATGGACGAATCTGGGGACCTTGTATCGATTGCCACGAAGGGCGCGCTCGCCAAGGTCGAGACTCATCCATGCTCGACGGGTGACATAAGGGACGAGGCCGTCGACCGCCTCGCCGGCGTCGTGTGCCGCGATCAGCTCGGAGGCATTGGCGGCCTGACCGGAGAGGAGTACGACCCGCTTCGGATGGAAGGTCTTGATCCACCTCGAACGCAGCGGGTAGGGGTCGCGGGGGTCGCCCGGTTTGAAGACATCCGACCAACCCACGACCCGTCGGCCACGACGTTCCGGTGCTATCCAGACCACTCTCAGCGGAATCAACATGGGATCGTCAGATCCCGTCAACCGTTCAAAGAGACGTTCCGGTTCACCACCCCGCCCGCGTCGCGACGAGTCGATCCGGATGGTCTCACCTTCTTCACCGGTCTCCTCCCGGATCCAGGCTTGAAGCATCCTCACCTCGTGGGTTCCGGTGGCGTCGAGGAGATACACCACGGGACGGTCTCCCTGAGGGACCAGTTCGGTGATCTTCGACATTCCGTAGCGGGGCATTCGTCCACTCTATTGGGCTGGCAGAATCCCGGTGATGCGTGTCGTGCTTCAGAGGGTCACCGGTGCCAGGGTGACTGTGGACGGTGAAGTCGTCGGATCCATAGGGGCCGGTGTGTGTCTGCTGGTTGGGGTCCAACCTGAAGACACCGAGACCGATGCCGCGGTCATGGCGTCCAAGATCGCAGGGCTCCGGATCTTCCCCGACGCAGAAGGGAGGATGAATCTGAGCCTGAGCGATGTGGGTGGGGAGGCCCTCGTGGTCAGCCAGTTCACCTTGTATGCCGACATCCGCAAGGGTCGGCGCCCCTCATTTACCGGTGCCGCCGCACCCGAGCAAGCCAGGCCGTTGGTGGACTACCTTGCCGCCTGTCTGCGGGACCTTTCCATCCCCGTGGCCACCGGATCTTTCGGGGCGATGATGTCGGTCGAGTTGACCAACGAGGGGCCGGTCACGCTGGTGATCGAGGTCAAACAGGGCGCTGTCGTCTGAACCTGATGCTGGTCCGGTGTTTGGGGAGGATGAGAACCCCAAGACCCAACGCGAGGGTCAACAGGTAGCTGCCGGGGTCGAGCCCCCAACCCGTGGGAAGGTCCGCGGTCGCCCAGACGACGGCCAGGATGGCGAGCGTGAGTATGGCGATGAACGTCGCCGCGTCAGACGAGTGGGTGACCCATGCGGCCAATGCGATCACCACGATGATCGGGACGACCACCGTGGGCCAGGCGACCAGGAGGATTCCGGCGGTGATCCCCAAGCCCTTCCCGCCCTTGAACCGGTAGAAGACGTTGTAGAGGTTGCCGGCGGCGGCGGCCAGGCCGGCTGCGACAATACCCTCCGGACCGGCCAGGTTCTGACCGATCAGGGTGGCCGCTGCCCCTTTCGCCATCTCTGTGAACAGGACCGCGGCGGCGAGACCGGGTCCGCCGAGACGGAGCGCGTTGTTGGCACCGGGGTTCCCCGACCCGGATTGACGGAGGTCGACTCCGGCAATCCGTGCCAGCGTATTGGCCGTGGGGAGGGCTCCCAGGAAGTACCCGATGATCGCTGCGAAGACCACACTCATCTGCCTAGGAATTCCTGTCCTGTCTCGCAGAATCGGAGGAAATCACAACCGGAGCACCACTCACCGGGCGATTCGGGGAACCTGCCTTCGGAGATTGCCCCGGTATAGGTGGTGAGATCAGCGCGGGCATGGGCCAACCATTGTTGGTCGGCGAGGTGCGAGACCTCGGCGCCACCGCCGCCGAGATAGGCGAAAGTGACCACCACTTCCTCCGGCTTGGTGAGACCGAAGTCGAGTTGTTCAACTGCCACCGCGTATGCCTGGAGTTGGACCAGACGTGCCGGGTCGTCCCGCATTCGTCCACTCTTGAAGTCAACCACTTCCCAGCGGCGACCGTCGGTATAGACCGCGTCAATTCTCCCCCTGACCCGGTATCCGTTGTCCAGGGCAAATACGAAAGGAGCTTCTATCAGGGTCGCCCTCGCACCGGCAAACCGTGAGCCAAGATAGGTGTCCATGGCGGAGGGGCCACCTCCGTCCCCGGCGTCGTCAAAGTCATAGAGGTCGGCGTCCACCAGATCCAGGGGCACATGCCCGCGCTGGTGTAGTTCGATCCTGCGATGGATCTCGGTGCCGCGGGTAGCGGCCGGGTTGGCCCGTCGGGGGAGTGGGTCCACGTTCGACCAGAAGTACCGCTTCGGGCACTGGGCGTAGGTGACCAGCCCGGTTACCGACACCGTGGTCTCGTCGACCACGGCATTGGCCGGGGCTGGCGCATCGAGTTGGAAGAGTCGACCTTCCATCTCCTGTACGACGGTGCGGTACTCAGGCCCGACACCGAGTTCATCGGCGAGACTGTCGATGGTGCCGGGTTGGCTCATCTCCGCACGTAATGCCCCTGCCCACCCGTCGGGAAACACCGGGTCGGGGGTTGCCTCGGGCTCGGGCAGTCGTAAGTTCTCGGGTCGGTCCGGGACGGGGGGCAATGGTGTGGTGAGGACACCGGGGGCTTCCCTGACGATCTCCCAGAGCTCTGATGGCTGCTTGGCATTCTTGAGGGTCTCGGGTTGGCCGTACCAGTAGGCACCCGAGACATACAGGCGTCTCCGGGCGCGGGTGACGGCAACGTAGGCGGTCCGCCACTCCTGTCGGGTGTGGGCCCGCCTCAGGTGATCGTCGTACGCCTTGACGGCGGCCGGAACTCCGTCGAAGACACCGTCTATGCGGAGACCGGTGGGAACGTAGTGGGGGAACTTGAGGGGGTTGGCAAAGCCTCTGGACACGCTCGGAAAGTTGTCCTTGACGACCGCGGGAAGGGCCACGGTTTCCCATTCGAGCCCCTTGGCCCTGTGCACGGTGATGAATGTGACCGCGTCCTCCTCCGACAGACGAGCTGCATCGAGGTCCTCCCCGGGCTCGTCCTCCATCGCATCCAGATACTCGAGGAACGCGTGGAGTGAGGGCCTTCCCCGGAGGGGACTCCAATCCTCGGCAAGGTCGAGCATTCGGTAGAGGTTGAGACGTGCGGTGAGGCGCTGGTTGTCGGGCAAGGCCTCGGCGTCCTGCCATGCCCCGGTGATGTCGAGGACAAGCCGGCAAACCTCGACCAATGACAGCCCCTGACTCTGACGGACGAGCTGCTGATACGTGTCACGGAAATGGTCATAGGCAACACGGGCTTCCGGACGGGCGGCGCCCAGGGCCGTCTCATCCTCGATCACCTCGAGCAGGCTGACTGAGTCGGCGTCATCGTCGTCGAACACCGGGGCGCGTGCTACGGCGCTCCTGGTGAGGACTGCCAGATCAGCCATCCCGAGCCGGTACCGGCTGCCCATGAGAATCCTGGTCAGGGAGGAGCCATCTCCGGGTCGTTCCAGGAGCGTGAGCCATGCCCGCAGGTCGGCCACTTCGGGCACCGATAGCAGACCGCCGACGTTGGCCACCTCGACCGGGATGTCGTGGCGGGCGAAAGCATCGAGGACAACGGCGAAGTCCTTGTTCTTTCGGAACAGGACCGCCATCGATTTCCAGTCTTGCCCTTCGTCGTGGAGCCCGGTGAATGTGGTGGCGATCCAGTCCGCTTCGGCGACAGCGTCCGCCGCCCAATGTGCCACGATCTCCCCGTCCTGGTCTTCCTGATCCGCAGCTACCAGGTTCTCCGAATCGGGGTTGGCCATGACCCTGACCCGGTTGGCGACATCGAGGATGTTCTGGATGGAGCGTCGGTTGAGGGTGAGACTCCTCAGGTGGGCGGGGTCTCCACCGGGAGTTGGAAAATGCTGGGAGAACTTCTCGAAGTTCTCGGTTGAGGCGCCACGCCACTCGTAGATGGTTTGGTCCTCGTCACCGACAGCAATCGTGGGGAAACCGTCGGTGAAGATGGCACTGAGGAGTGCCCGTTGTGCCGGGTTGGTGTCCTGGTACTCGTCCAGGACGACCACCCGGTAGCGATCCCGTACAGCACGGGCGAGTTCGGGATATTCGGTGACCACCCGGGTGGCAAGGGTGACCAGATCGGCGAAGTCCACAACCCGAAGGCTTCTCTTGTCCTTTTGGTATTCGTTGAGAAGGGATGCCATCTCTCTGCGCTCTGCTTCGATTGCGTCACGAACGGGCAGAGCGAGGATTTGATCCGGGGTGAGGAGATGGTCGCCGAGTCGGTCGCCGAAGCGGGCGATGTTGTCCAGTTCTCTGGGGTTGCTGATATCGATGTGCTCGGCGGGCATGTTGTTGAATCTCTCGCTGAGCAGCTGGCGGGCGAAGGTTGGCGTGATGACCCGGAGACGGCTGTCCACCCCTGCGAGCGGACCGAACTCCGCCAGTACCTGAGCGGCGAAGCCGTGATACGTGTGGATCTCGACCTGTCGGGCCGGGTCGGAGTTGCTCAGAGTGGTGTTCACCCGTTCGGCCAGTTCGGCCGCCGCCTTGTTGGTGAAGGTGATGCCGAGCACCTGTTCTGGCTCGATTCCCTCGTTGTCGATCAGGTTTGCGATCACCATGGCCACGGTGGTGGTCTTGCCGGTTCCGGCGCCGGCCCTCACCTTGATCGAGGTGAGTCCCAGTTTGATGATGTCCCTCTGCTCGTCGGATGGAACCAGTCGGCTCACGGGAGATACGCTCCTCTGCCCTCGGGCCAGATAGGGCAGGTGTTACGGAATCCGCACCTGGTGCATTGCGCCCCCAGGCGGGGTTCCCACTTTTCCTCCCGGATGGACTGTGTGATCTGCTTCATCCTCTCCCGGATCCGGTCCAGTTGGGTCATGTCGAAATCCCGGACCGCTACTGACTTGATGTTGTTCCTCGGGTACCAGAAACTGGCCCCCACCACGGGTTCGTCCTCCGAGCTCCGTGCTGCCACATAGAAGCCGAGTTGAAGGGACTCGGCCGCCTCTTGCTCGGTAGCGGCTCGGGTCGATGTCTTGAGATCAACGACCCGGAGACCACTCGGTCCCCTCTCCACGCGGTCGATCTTTCCCACCCACCTCACCCCATCGACATCGAGCTCGACCAGCTCTTCGGCCGAGACGGTCGGTCCCCGACCGGGCCAACGGTTGTAAAGCTTGGTGAACATCTCGACCGCCTTGGTCCGCCAGGCACGGTTGAGCTCCGGGCTCCCGAAGTCGGCCGTCTCCCAGATCTCGTCAAGGATCTCCAGTACCCGCTCGGGCGACGCGTGAGCCGTTCCGGTTCCCATGACCTCCTTCTCGGCCCTCTCGAGTACCTCATGACAGAGGGTGCCGAAACGGGCATACGGAGAACCCTCTTCCCCGAGCTTGAGTCTCCGCTCGAGGGCATACCTCCGGGGGCATTCCTCATAGCTTTGTGCCTGGCTCGGGGAGAGCCTGATGGTCCCGCCGAGGATGGGAGCGTCGGGTCCGGGGGCTGGAACGCCGGCGAACCTCGACGGTGCCCAGCCCAAGGGGGTATTGACCAGGGTCCTTGCTGCTGCCAGCCGTTCCACCGTTTTACGCGTCGGATCGAGAAGCCACCGTCGCAACATGATCTCGGCTTCGATGGGGGTGGTCGGGTCGAGTACTTCCTCCTGTGGCGGTCCGACGGGTTCGGATCCGGCGGCCGCCAGGAGGAACCTGGACGGGCGTTTCTCCTCGAGCCCGCCTCCGGCGGTCGTGGTCGTCCAGACCACCCAGGACCTCGCCCTCGTCATCGCGGTATAAGCCAGACGCATCTCCTCCTGTAGGGCGAAGAGGTGGTGGTCCCGGGTCGAGGGTTCGGGTGAAAGCAGTTCAGGGCGGAGCATCCGGCGGCTCCGGCTCAGGTCGGGGAAAACACCCTCTGAGGCGTTGGCGATGAACACGATCTCGAATTCGAGGCCCTTGGCCTGATGGAGCGTGGTAAGCACAACACGGTCCTCCGGGCCCCGGATCGAGATCATCGGCGTGGCTTCGAAGTCCTCGTTGTCGGTGAGTGCCAGGTACTCGGACAGAGTCACCGCGGGATCCCGTTCTGCCTGGCGGGCCAGGGTTTGGGCGAATGCGTTCCAGACCTGACGCCACTCCCGGTACTCGGGATCTGCAACGAATTCCTCGAGTCCATCGAGGTTGTTCCAGAGGTGCCAGAAACCCTCGGCGGCTGAACCCCGGAGGGCCCATCCGGCGTCCGAGATCAGGGCGATGAGACCGGGCCTCTCCGCCAGATGTTCCTTGAGCACCTGACTCCACGGTGCCCAGGTGCGTCGGCGATTCCGGTAGAGCTCGCGTTCATGGCCCAGACTCAACCGGACCAGAGGTCCCAGGAGGATCCGTCGCATCGAACGGTCGGCGGCGGCCGCCTCGATAGCTTTGGATGTCGGAAGTGACCCGCCTTGTTCGGCGACCGTGATGATGTCCCGGATCAGGACGACAGCAGGATGATCGACCAATCTCCCGTCGGGCGGATCATGAGGAATTCGCTTTCTGCGTAGGGCCCTGGATAGTTCGGTGAGCAGTTCCCGCTTCGATCGCACCAGCACCGCGATCTGAGACGGAGGGATTCCGGAGACCATGATCGCCCGCTCAACCTGGCCGGCGATCCACTCGGCCTCGGCAGTCTCCTGGTCGAACAGATACGCCTCCGACCGCCCGGCATGGGGAGCCGGCGCCACCGGCCCGGCGGCACCGGGAAGGTCTCCGGTGGAGACCACCGCCAGGGCCGAATCCATGATGGCCTTGGGGACCCTGAAGCTCTGGGTCAGGACGATCCTGGTGGCCCCAGGATGGGTTGCGGTGAAGTCGGCGATGTTCCGCAACTCCGAACCACGGAAGGAGAAGATCGATTGGTAGGGATCGCCGGTAACGGTCAGGTTGTGATGGGCCGATGCCAGAAGACTGGCGATTCGAGCCTGGGCGGGTGTGGTGTCCTGGTACTCATCGACCAGGACATAGCGGTAGGCGCCAGCGATGGCCAGGCCCTCGGGGGTGTCGAGGGTGGCCGCGGCGTCGGCCAACAGGACGCCGTAGTCGGTCCTACCGGTCGATCGCAATCGATCGAGGTATCTCCGGTACAACCCCGGAAGACCCCGCCAGTCGGCACGCTCACCGGCCAGAACTTCCAGATCATCGGGTGTCAGTAGACGTTCGGAGCATCTCATCAGGAAGTCGGCGACCTCCGTGGCAAAAGGAGAGGTCTCGAGGATGCCCCGATGGACCAGGGGCCAATCCTCGGGTTCTTCGTCCTGTAGGACTTCTCCGACCACCGCAATCTGCTCGGGTGTGGTGAGCGGGGATGGCGGGGGACCGTCCGTCACGGTTTCGTTGATCCGCAGGGCAAGTGAGTGGAAGGTGGTGACGTCGATGGGAACCCCGGATCCGCCGGCAGCCTGGTCGATCCGACGTCGCAGGTCGGCGGCGGCCCGCCGGGAAAAGGTAAGCACCACTATCTCATCGCGGCGCGCCAGGTCGTGTTCGAGGATGTGGGCGACCCTGCGGACCAGGAATTCAGTCTTGCCGGTGCCCGGACCGGCGACCACCACCTGGTAACCATCGGTGGCAGCGACGGCTTCGGACCACTGATCGGGCCCGACTCTCCACTCCGATGCGGTCACCTCCTGATCGTAGGCATCCCGCCCATCGGGTAGCCGGACCCCATTGAGTCTTTTCATTGGATGGACGGTACGGACGCGATGTGACAAATTGCCCTAGACCGCGTTCCGGTCACGGCGCCAAATAGGATGGATCCAGACGGAGGATTACTTTGCAAGTAGGTCATGAATTCGACTCACCGATGTATCACGAGGCGGTCGGGCAGTTCGACCGTGTCGCCAGCCTGATCGGTCTTGACAACAATGTGGCCGATCGTCTGCGGGTGCCGCAGAAGTCGACCATCGTCAGCTTCCCGTTCCGCCGGGACAACTACTCCAAGGTGGAGACCATCTTCGGATATCGGGTCCAGCACCTGACCACCATGGGTCCGACGAAGGGTGGAATTCGTTTCGCCCCCGATGTCGATCTGGGGGAGACGACCGGTCTCGCCATGTTGATGACATGGAAATGCGCCATCGTCGGGGTCCCCTTCGGTGGGGCTAAGGGGGGCGTGCGTATCGACCCGATGGGCCTGTCGCGCGCCGAACTGCAGAGGGTGACCCGCCGGTTCACG
>CAYNSP010000038.1:0-14347 GCA_964400035.1 uncultured Acidimicrobiaceae bacterium
TGCTCGACCGAGCTCGCTTTTCCCGCGACGCACAACCTCGAACTGGACAGGTCTGAACAGAACTGGAGTACGTTCCCTCGAAGTCAGTCTCACGGCCTTCCCCTTGCGCAGCTGCGAAATCATCGAGTCTGCGCGGGCCTGAGTGAAACCTCGGATGTCTTTCGGGTACCTGCCGGTCAACGACTGGATTTTCAGTCGCTGTTCGGTCGTTGCCCATCGCGATTGCGGCTTCGGATTCGACCTCTGGCCCCTGGTCTGCGACCGGGGCAAGTTTCCCGGCTGCTCGGGACGAGCTCCTTCGAGGGTGCCTGGAGTGGCAGGGACCTTCGGACTGGTCTGGGCCTTCGTCTTAGGGTTCACGGGTTTGCGTGGCCGCTTAGTCCCGGACGATCCAGAAGAGCTGGGCTGGCTCAGGGAGAAGGTTCCTCCACCCGTTGATGGCATCCGTCGTCACCAGAAGGGCGTCACCTGAGCGGAGTACGGGAGCTTGTTCGTTCAACTGGATCTGAATCACCCCGCTGCCCACCATCACCAACTCCGCACCCTTGTGGACCACAGCAGGCGAACCGCTCTGCCCTGGCCCCAATCGCACCAGGTACGCCCTCAGGCCGGCATCCGGGTCATCCAGTAATGGGACAACGCCCCGCCGCGCCGGGATGCGGTCACGACGGGCGAGCACATATCCCTGGCGTGGCTCGTGATCCAGGATCTCGTCAAGAGACACCCCCAGAGCCTCACCCAGAGTTAACAGCGTCTCCAGGTTGAGACCCCGATGCCCCGACTCGGTCTGGGCGATGGCGCTCTGTGACACTCCGGCGAAGCGGGCCATCTCGGCCTGGGTGAGTCCACGACTCATCCGCAACCGTCGGATGCCTTCTGCGAGCCGACCAAGCGCCTTGACCTCCTCGAAGACAATCCCATCCTCCAGGCCGATCTCATAGATCCTCCCGGCAACTCCGGGACGTGTCTCCGCCTTCACCACCTTGAGCCGTCCGCCGGTGTGGTCGAGCACGCATTGGGTCACATTCTGAACCTGGCCGAGGATGCCGTCCGACCCGGTATGGGTCGCCCGCCAGTAGGCGAGAGCCCCCGTGTCGAAGAGACGGGGGCAGGTCCGAACGAAGAAGCCCAGTGCCCTCTCCGCCCCGAGACGACGCACCAGATTGTCGAGATCCCGGATCACGATCCGTGCCCCGGGCTGGCTCCCGAAGTTGATGATTCGCTGTTCCAAACGGAGAAGGTCGGCGTCAGGCTGGCCCGGACGCGCATCGATCACCTCGACACCCTTCAGGATCCCGTCCACCTTCGCATCCCCGACCAGAACCATCGCTCTTGGGGCATCTTCCGCGCTGAGGAAGGCGGCCTCGATCACGGTGTGGAGATCGGGACGGTCACCCACCCATACGACATTGTCCCCCGGGTAGAGACCGTCAAGAATCCCATCGAGACTGGGGATTCCCGTCGAAAGATTCAAGGCGGTCTCGGCCATGACATAAGCGATGCTAATACCAACACGACCCAACCAACCGGTTGGGGTTGACTCATGGAGACCGAGCTATCCGCTCATCTACCCCGGAGTTCACCCATGGTTATGCCACAACCTGCAAATCCCCAACCGGTACTCAGTCCTGAGGAGTTGGATCGCTTTGCCGTGATTGTGAAGGCGGCGATTGCGGACTACGAGTCCAAGCTTGCCGACACGCCGGAGTTCGAGGAAGTCGGCACTCTGGTCTACTCCCGCGCCCTCGAAGACATGTTCCACGCTCTGGAAAGGATCGAGTCCGGTCTTTACGGAATCTGTGAGGAGTGCGGTGACGCCATCGCAGTGGAACGTCTCGAAGCCCTCCCCCACACAACCAGGTGCACGGGTTGTCCGGCACCGTCACGAGGCCGGTAGCCAGCGGAGGATGTCCCGGGCGATGCGCTGGGTGCCCAGCGTCACCGTGTGGCTGTTGCCCGACGGCGCGGCAAGTATGAGTCCGACCATCTCCCCGAAGTAGGGGGCCATCTCCCTTTCCGGACCATAGATGTGGATCCCGTGGTCCCTTACCTCCAGTTCCTGATCCGGGTCGATCCCGGCAAGCATTTCGGAGACGGCATCCAGCGCGGTGCGCCACCCGCCGTCGAGGTAACGGATGGAACGGCTGGCGATGACCTCGCCATCAACCAGCACCGCCAGTTCGATGAAACGCGCTCCCATCTCCATCATGAGATAGGTGTGGCCGTCGACCTCCAGGCCGAGACCGGCAGCCGCCGCATTGGGTCGTCTCACCACGATCGGGTCGGCCCCGATGCCACGGATCACATCACACCAACGCTCCACCTCGACCGGGGTCATCGCCGCCTGGACGGGAAGGAAGACGGGGAGGTGTCGCCACGAGTTGAGTCCGATCGCCGACAACCCGGATGCGACCCTCGAGGCCATGGTGGTCGTCCCGGGATCAAGGTGGAGAGTGTTTGGAGGAGAAAAGTCCCGGGCGACCACTATGGACACCGGCGAGAACCGGTCGATGAATCCTGCACCAAGGTCAAATACCACGAGCTCTGGCTGATGGCGGCCAACCAGACCCCGTGGCAAGCGTGAAGCATGTATGGAGGTCGTAGTGATCGTGATCTCAGCGGAAGCCGCACCGGATTTCCAACGTTGATAAGCGCCACTTAACCCGGCCCGCCCAGCCCCCATGGGATCGGTCGCGTAGATTGGCACCCCATGTGGTGGTCAAGGCTGGTCGATCGGATTCAGGCTGCCGGAGACAGCCCCGACGACACCGTCGAAGAGCGGATCCAGAAACGTCTTCTGGTGATGATCTCCAGTGTCGTGGCGGTGATCGGGGCGATCTGGGGCGTCCTCTACCTCTACTTCGAAGAGCCCGTCGCCGCCGCCATCCCGTTCGCATACTCGGCTTCGGTCACGATCAGCCTGTTCGTCTATTCCCGCACCGGCAGATACCGCTGGTTCAGGTTCGTTCAGCTCTTCCTGATCCTCGTCCTTCCCTTCCTGCTCCAGCTAGCCCTGGGAGGGTTCGTTGGGGCGAGCGCCGTCATCATCTGGGCCCTCCTGGCCCCGATCGGGGCTCTCACCATGTCGGGACGGCGTCAGGCGGTGTACTGGTTCGCCGCATACATCGCCCTGGTAATCCTCGCCCAGGTCGTCCAACCGACTTTGGGGGTGGAGAACAGTCTCCCCGCTTCGGTGATCGCGGTGTTCTTCGTCCTCAACATCCTCGCCCCAACGGGGGTCGCCTTCTTCGCCCTCCACTACCTGGTCGGCCAGAAAGACAACGCCTTCGAGATGTTGGGTGAGGAGAGGGAGAAATCCGAACGGTTGCTGCTCAATGTCCTTCCCAAAGACATCGCCGAACAGCTCAAGGAAACCGATCAGACCATCGCCACCGAGTTCCCCTCGATCTCGGTCCTCTTCGCCGACGTTGTCGGTTTCACCCCGCTCACCGAGGGCCTCACCCCGGACGGTCTGATCGAAGTGCTCAACGAGATCTTCAGCCACTTCGACTCCCTGGTGGAGAGCTACGGCCTTGAGAAGATCCGGACCACCGGCGACTCCTACATGGTCGCCGCCGGCATCCCCCGCCCCCGAGAGGACCATGCCCTGGCGTTGGCCGAACTCGCCCTCGACATCGTCCACTACCGACCGCAAACCCGGATCGAATTGCCTTCCCCGCTGGAGTTCAGGATCGGTCTCAGCTCCGGCCCCGCTGTGGCCGGAGTCATCGGGACCACCAAGTTCCAGTACGACGTGTGGGGCGACACGGTGAACACTGCCAGCCGGATGGAGTCCCATGGCGTTCCGGGGCGGATCCAGATAACCGCATCGACCTATGAGTTGATCAAGGATCGGTTCGTGTGTGAACCCAGGGGTCCGATCGAAGTCAAAGGCAAGGGCCTGATGAACACATGGTTCCTCATGGGCACCCGTTGAAACCGGCAGAACTCGGCCGACAGATGGTCGCCGGCCTGCTGGTCGGGGTGTTGGGAGTCGCCGTCACCATCTCATTCGCCACTCTGGTTTTCCGCGGTGACATGGCGGAACATCTCGGAGATGGGATGGGTTGGGCGCTGGCGGGTCTGGTGATCGTCGGTTTAATCGCCGCTCTCACCAGTTCCTTTCCTGGAGCATTCGCAGGCCCACAGGACGCCACCGCCGTGGTGGTCTCGTCAGCAGCGGCCGGCATCGCAGCGAGCGCATCGAATCCCCTTCCCACACTCGTCGCATTCATCCTGGTCTCCTCCGTCGTCACCGGCACACTGCTGATCTTGCTCGGTCGGTTCCGTCTGGGTGGCCTGGTCCGATACGTTCCCTACCCGGTCGTCGCTGGCTTCCTGGGTGGCACCGGACTGATCCTCTTCATGGCAGGCGTCGGACAACTGGCCACTCCCGGAGCCGTCTCCACCAAGCTCCTACCTGGCCTGCTGCTCGGGCTATTGATCGCGATGCTTGCCCGATCGGGTCGGTCTCCATCCCTCATCGCCGCGGTCCTGGCGGTGGGTTTCGCTGGATACCACGCCATCGCGGCCATCACCGGTGTCACCGGAACTGAGGGCGTCAGCCGCGGTTTGCTTCTGGGACCGTTCGCCCGCGGAAGCCTTGCCAACCTCGGCGTCGTCTCCGAGGTCACCGCGGCCGACTGGAGCGCCGTTCTGGCCCAAGCGCCGGCGATCGTGGCGATGGCGTTGATCGTTCCGCTGGCACTCCTGCTCAATATCGGGGGCCTCGAACAGACCTTCAAGACTGACATCCACATCGACCGCGAACTCAGTTCGGCCGGCCTCGGCATGATCGCCACCGGCCCGTTCGCCGCGGTACCCGGATACGTCTACTTCAGTGCCACCGTCGTCGCTCGCCGGATAGGTGGTGTCAGCCGGATACCACCCCTTATCGCCGCCGGGTTCGCCGCCACGGTGCTGGTTTTGGGTCCCGGCCTGATCAGCCTGGTCCCGGTCATGGTCCCGGCGGCGCTGCTCATCGGTTTCGGCCTCGACCTGATCCTCTCCTGGATGTGGGAGGTCCGCAATCGCGTCACCACCCTCGAACACCTGGTCATCTTCGGCATAGTCGCGACGATCGGGACTGTCGGCCTTGTTCAGGGAGTAGGCCTTGGACTGGTGGCGGCGACCATCCTGTTTGTGGTCCGTTATGCCCGGACCTCCCCGATCCGCCGTCTCTCGACCGTTAGCGATCGACGCAGCAGCGTCCAGCGCAATGCTTCGGAAGAGCGGGTTCTCACCGAATCCGGCGATCGGGTGGTGTTGGTTGAGCTGCATGGATACCTGTTCTTCGGGACCGCAGAGCAGGTGGTCAAATCGACGAGACAGGCCCTCGAATCAACGCAGGGTGTCGAAGTCGTGGTGATGGACCTCGGACGCGTCAGTGGAATGGACTCCTCAGTGACCGCCTCTTTCGACCGGCTCGGACGTCTGGCAGAAACGATGGACTTCAGGGTCGTCGTCTGTGGGCCGGATCGGCTGACCCGGCCACTTCTCGACCTGAGTAATGACCGCTTCGAGTGCCGGGATGACCTGGACCGCGCCCTCGAATCAGTGGAAGAGTTCCTGTTGACGAGAGCAGGCCCAACCACCCATACCGGACTTGAATGGAGCGACGTCCCTGCCGTGTCTCTTCAACCGGGAGCCGCCATCATCACCGAAGGTGCCGTTGGCGCCGGGGTCTTCTTCCTCGAACAAGGGCGGGCCTGTGTCGGCGGACCGGGGGGTCGGCGGGCAGTATTGCTTCCCGGGTCGGTGATCGGAGAACTGAGCCACCTGACCGGGGATCCAGCCATGGCAACCGTCGTCTGTGACACCGCCTGTCTGGTACGACACATGTCCCCGGAGTGGTTGAAGGACCTGGCGGTCAACGATCCCGCCCGGGCCCTGGAAGTCGAGCGGCTGATCGGCCAGCGTCTCGCAGTCAAACTCAACGCAGCAAACCGGACTATCCGCAGCCTTCTCTAGGTATCCCTCAGAATGCCGATCACTTTGCCGATTCGATCCGCCCGCGTCTCAGGGCGTTTCGCCGAGTACACCGCCCAGAGATGCTGCTTCCTCATCGAAGGGCTGAGACCTTCGAACACTCCACGCAAACCCACGCTATCAAGTGCCTGTGCGAGGTCTTCGGGGATGATCAAGGCTTCCACCGGGTCGTAACGGTTCCATGATCCATCGGCCTTAGCGGCCTCGATCGCAGCTCTCCCCCGGTCGGTCATCAACCCTTCCGCCTCCAACCTGGTGATTCTCTCCTTGGTCAACGCCGACCAGATCCCACCGGGTCGTCTCGGGGAGAACCACTGGATCAAACGGTCGGCGTCGAGCTTCTTGACCACGCTGTCGATCCAGCCAAAACACAGGGCCTCCTCGACGAGGTCCATGTACCCGGGCCCCTCGAACCGCCGCCCATCGCGCAGAAAGACCACCCAAACACCCTCGGTGCGGTCCGGCTTCGACTCAAGCCAGGATCGCCACCCCTCCCGCGACTGAGGTGTGACGACTTCCTTCCCATTCGGTGATTCGGCGACCGGAAGATCGGCGATGTTCGGCACGAGGGAACGATATTGCCTTGACCGCTCGCCTGTGCGACTGGTTGTCGATGATGGGTCCGCCATAGCCCGGCCGGGCCAGCGTGCTCAGCGCCCACCCTTTACCCTCATCTCCATGGGAGTATCCAAGCGCCTGCAGCCGTTCGGGGTCACGATCTTCGCCGAGATGACAGCCCTTGCCCAGAAGCACGATGCGGTCAACCTGGGCCAGGGGTTCCCCGACTGGGACGGTCCCGACTTCGTCAAGGAGGCGGCGGCCGCATCGCTCGCGGCCGGTGGGTCCGACCAGTACCCGCCGATGCCCGGTCTTCCGATTCTCCGACAGACTCTCGCCGACCGCTACGGCAAGTTGCTGGGAAGGGAGATCGACCCGAACACCGAAGTCACGGTGACCTGCGGATGCACCGAGGCGTTGACCGCCTCCTTCATCGGGCTCATCGACCCCGGAGACGAGGTCGTGATCATTGAGCCCTACTACGACTCATATCCGGTTGGGCTGGCCCTCGCCGGGGCCACGCCGCGGTATGTCACCCTCCGACCCCCTGCCTTCCGCCTCGACCCCGACGAATTGAGAGCCGCCTTCTCCCCACTCACGAAGGCGATCGTGGTGAACACACCCCACAACCCGACCGGTCGGGTCTTCACCCCCGACGAGATGGACCTCATTGCCGGCCTCTGCCTCGAGTTCGACTCCATCGCCATCACCGACGAGGTCTACGAGGAGATCCTCTTCGATGGCGCACACATCCGTCTCGCCACACTGCCCGGAATGGCGGACCGGACCGTCACCCTCTCCTCGGTCGGCAAGACCTACTCATTGACCGGGTGGAAGGTGGGATGGGCGATCGCACCACCACCGCTCACTGCCGGAATCCGATCCGCTCACCAGTTCATGACATTCACTACACCAACCCCGGTCCAACACGGGACGGTGGCAGCCCTCAATGCGCCCGACGGGTTCTACACCGACCTTCGTACCCGCTATCAGGCACTACGTGACCTGCTCGCGTCCGGGTTGGAATCGATCGGTTTCGACGTGACGGTTCCGGCTGGCACCTATTTCATGATGGCCGACTACCGGCGGTTCTCCGACGCCGACGATCGGACCTTCGCCAGGTGGTTGGTGGAGACCACTGGCGTCGCGGTGATCCCGCCCGGAGTCTTCTACAGCGACTCCACCAGCGGTCACGGGCTGGTCCGCTTCGCCTTCTGTAAGGGTGCTTCGACACTCGAGGAGGCCCTCGACCGTCTCAGTCGCCTCAACGGTTGACCGCGACACCGCGTAGGCTCAGGTCGATGATCACCGCAGTCCACACCCTCATCTACACCGATGACGCTCCCGCAACCAGGGCGTTCTTCCGTGACGTACTCGGCCTCCCCTCGGTCGATACCGGTGGCGGTTGGCTGATCTTCAAGACCGGGCCTTCGGAGTTGGGTATCCATCCGACTTCAGAGGGGGAATGGAGGACCGAGCAGAAGCATGAGATCTCCCTGATCGCTGACGACCTCGCCGCCACCGTCGAGGAACTCCGGGCCAAAGGAGCCACTTTCAAGGGCGAAATCGAAGACCACGGATTCGGACTTGTCATCTATATGGAAGTGCCCGGTGGTGCTCAGGACATCATGGTCTACCAACCCAAGTATCAGCCGCCTGCCCTGATGGACTTCGAATAGGGACCAAAGTCCGTTGCCCCGGCGCGGGCAATGACCGACCATGGCCCCATGATTCCGAGAACAGGCTCCCGACCCAGAGTCGTGGAGTCGCATCGCCTCGTCCGATTCTCTTTCATCTTCGCCGGCCTTTTCGCTGCCGTGGCGGTCGTCTGGGCGGTGATAAAGCTGGCGGGCAATGCCACGACGTGGTGGGGGCCCCTTCACGCTTTCCTGGTTGGAACCGTGTTGTGTGCCATCTCCGGAACCAGTCAGATGTTCACCACTACCTGGTCCGCTTCCACGCCGGCTCCGCGTTGGATGAGCTACACGCAGGGAATCGCCCTGGTCATCGGGGCGGGGTTGGTGCTGGTCGGTGTGGGCACCGGGTGGCCCGCCCCGACCTGGATAGGCGGCACCCTCGTCGCATCTTCCCTGGTGATGCTGGGCGTGATCGTGGTTCGGGCGATCAAGCAGAGCCTGCTGCGCAGGTTTGACCTGTCGGCCCGCTTCTACCTGCTCGCATTTGCCACCGGTCTGGTCGGTGTGTCGCTGGGCATCCTGATGGGCACGGGGACGGTCACCGGTGAAACCTATGCCAACCTGCGGGTGGCCCACCTCCACCTCAACCTGATCGGCCTGGTCGGGTTCACCATCCTGGGAACCATTCCGACTCTTCTCCCCACATTCGCCCACCAGAAGACGGTGAGCGGTGTCGAGGCGGTGATCGCCTGGTGGTTGTGTGTGATCGCCGCAGCCCTGATGGGATTCGGTGCAATCGACACTGCCCTGGTCGGAGTCGGGGTTCTAGTCGCTGCGGCCGCCGGGACGTTGCTGGTGTCGGGGATCCTGTTCCGTCTCGAGAGGCGAGATTCATGGGAGACCCTCCCCCTCTTCCATGTCAGCCTCGGTCTGCTCTGGCTGCTGACCTGGACCTTCGTCGACGGGTACCGGGTGCTCACCGAAAACACTGTCCCCACCTTTGCAGGCTGGACGATGGCCGCAGTCACCGCCGGAGTCGGCCAGATCCTCCTCGGCTCAATCGCCTACCTTCTGCCGGTGGTGCTGGGCGCCCCCATCGGGGCCAACCTGAAGAGAATGGGGCACCTACCACTGATCCCTCTGGTCGCCGCCAACGTGACCGGGTTGGGTCTGGTATTGGGCATTCCCGTTCTGGCCGCGGCCGCCGGTGCGGTCTGGTTGATTGACTTCACCCGTCGGGTGGTCACCCTGCGCAAACCGGTCCGGACCTGATCGTCAACCCCGGAGAAGATCGTCGAGGGTGTTGCCGGTGTTGTCGGTGATCTCCAACAGCCCTTCGATGTCCCTGAACCCGGCCTTCTCGATGGCCCTCCGGGGCTGGGACTTGACCCCGCTCAGAACCACCTTGATTCCCTTGGCGTTGAGCTGACTGACTGACGATTCGAGGGCAACCAGCCCGGTGGCGTCAACCGCGGGGACATCCTCGAGATCGATGATCACGGTGTGGACACCTTCACCAACAACCCCCAGCGCATCGAGTGCCTTTTGGGCGGCACCGAAGAACATCGGTCCGGCCACGTCATAAAAGACGACGCCAGGAGGTAGACCCGCCAGGGTGTGACCTTCAGGCCCACCAACCAGGGTCGCCCCCGAGATTTCGACCATACGTCGCATGAACAGCAGGGCTGCCAGGACCACACCGATCAACACGGCAACGACCATGTCGAAGATCACCGTCAGAAGGAAGCAGGTCCACATAACCAGGACGTCGCTGCGGGGGGCGATCCTGGTGATCCGGACGAAGTGGTGACGATCCGCCATATTCCAGGCCACGATGAGGAGCAGTGCAGCCATTCCCGCCATCGGGATGTAGCTGAGAAGGCGTGCCAGGGCCAGCATCGAGGCGAGGAGGAACAGGGCATGGACCACCACCGTCACCGGGGTTCGGCCTCCTGCCCTGATAGCTGTAGCTGTCCGGGCGATAGCGCCGGTGGCGGCGAAGCCACCGAAGAAGGGGACTACCAGGTTGCCCAGACCGAGCCCGACGAGTTCTGAGTCGGGATCATGGCGACCACCGGTCATACCGTCGGCCACGACCGCACACAGAAGCGACTCGATTGCACCGAGCATGGCGATGGCTGCTGCGGTGGGGACCAGTGAGTAGACATCGGACCACCCCAGACCGCTCCCCGCCCATGGCAGTGCAGGGGTCGGGAAACCGGCCGGCACCCCACCGAACTCGGTCTGAATGGTGGCTACCGGTGAGCCGGAACGGGCCAGAAGTATTCCGGCGACGGTCGCTACGACCAGGCCGACGAGGGGGGCGGGTACCCGTTTCGAGATCCGGGGCCAGAGGATGAGCACAGCCAGGGTGAGAAGACCCACCGCAAGATCAGCCCACTGGAAACCGGCAAGGTGTTCGGTCAGGTAGGCAAGGCGCTCGGCGATCCGCTCCCCTTCGAGTCGTCCGATCCCGAGCAGGTCACCGAGCTGGAGGATTGCGATGACCACGGCGATACCGGCGGTGAACCCGGTGGTAACAGGGTGGGGAACGAACTGGATCAGCTTGCCCAACCCGAACAGACCCATCAGCAGCATCATCAATCCGGCCATCACCGTCGCCACCAGGAGACCCTGCAGTCCGTATCTGGCGGTGACCGGAACCAGCAGGACCACGAACGCCGCAGTCGGACCGGAGACCGAATGCATCGACCCACCGGAGAGGGCAACGATCACCCCGGCAACGATGGCGGTGAACAGCCCGTGCTCCGGCGGTGCCCCGGCCGCAATTGCCAGGGCCATGGAGAGCGGTAGTGCGACGACGCCAACGATGATCCCGGCGATCGCGTCGGCCCTCAGGTCGTCTTTGGTGTACCCGCGAGCCTTCAGCTCCCTAAGGGCTGAGCCAAATTTGACCTTCGATCGTTCGGTCAGACTCAGCCGTGGCACGAAAACGCAATCTAGCTGTGTCCACCGAGCAACCCGTCATGTCCGGGCGCGTCGAATCATCTGATCCTCTACAGGCTGGTGCTGGCTACGGGTTTTAGCGGTAACGCCAGACGATGCGACCCCTGGTGGGGTCGTAGGTCGACACCTCGACGTCGACCACGTCGCCGGGAAGGACGCGGATCCCACGACCACGGCGCATACGGCCCGAGGGCTTGGCGAGCAGCTGAAAACCGCTCTCTAGCTCTACCTCGAAAGTCGAATCGGGGAGCATCTTGATGACGGTGCCGCGCATCCGGACGTATTCCTCGGTGTCTTTAGCCAAAGTAAACAAACTCCATGTAGACCCGATTTTACGACATTGCCGGTCCCAAGGCCGATCCCGGCCTTGAGGCAGCCCCGTCGGGCTCTTCGGAAGTCAGTTCCTGGATCTCCCGGATGATCCGCTCCGCAGTGGCGATCCACCTCTCGTACTCGGCCAGATCCCCTCGTGTCAGGGCGGCACGGGCGCTGTCGAAGGCTGCCACGGCCTCTTCGATCAACCCTGCGACATCTCCCTCCACCGGGTCGGGGTCTGGTTCTCCGCTCCCGCCACCCGGACCGAATACGAGGGTGAGGGCCTGGTCGAGGGTCTCGGCCCATTCCACCCGATCGTCGAAGACGACCACGACCCGTCGGAATTCGGGGAATGCTCCGCCCCGCTCCTCCAGGTAGATCGGCTGGAGGTAGACCACCGAATCCTTGATCGGGATGACCAGCAGGTCTCCCTTGATCACCTTGGACCCGGCGCCCTGCCAGAGAGTGAGCTGTTGTGCGATCTCGCCGTCCTGTTCGATCCGCCGACCGACCTGGCCAACACCGTCGACGAGTTTCCCCTGGGGCATCCGGTAGTCGATGAGGCGTCCGTATCGGCCCGGGGTCGAGTCGGCAACCAGGAACCCGACCATGTTCTGCCTGGCCCTCGGGTTGAACGGCTGAAGCAGCAGATATGAGAGGTCCTCGTCACCGGGCAGACTGGTGAGGAGGTAGTACGGCAGGACCTCGAGTCGGGTCGACGAATCGGGGTTCAGATCCCCCCGGATCCTGGTGTCGGCCTCACGCCATGGGGTCGCCGGGTCCTCGGGGAACGACCAGGCCTCGTTGCCCGAGTACAGGTCAGGCGCCCGGTCCACGTGGTATTCGAGGTAGTGGTAGGTCTGGAGACGGAACAGGTCCTGGGGGTAGCGGAGATGGTCTTCGAGACCGGCAGGGAATGAGGTCATCGGGGAGAACATCGTGGGATAGACCCTCGACCAGGCCTGGATCAGGGGATCGGTGGGATCCGACACATAGAAGGTGACGTCACCATTGTGAGCGCCGATCACCGCCTTGACCGAGTTGCGGATGTAGTTGGTACCCAGTGGCATCTGGGATGTGATCGAGAGCCGTTCCCGGGCGGCGCCGGTGACCGGTTCGGCGTACGGGTACTGGGACGTCGTGGTGTACATGTCGAGGACCCAGACGATCTCACCGTTGAAGATCACCGGATAGGGGTCGGCGTCGGAGACCAGGAACGGGGCGATCCGATCGACCATCGCCCGCACGTTCCGCTCGACCAGGACCCGACTGTCGGGTCTGATCTCCCCCGAGATCAGCAGGTTGACGTCGCGGTATCGGAACGCAAAGGCGAGACGACGCATGAAATTGGAGATGACCACCCCGGCGTCGCCGTCGTACTCGTTGTTCTGGACGCCACCGGTGAGGGGGATGTCGATTTCCTGAGGTTGGGCACCGGTCCGGACGATCACCGGCCGCCCCGGGGCGTAGGTCTCGCCGAAGTAGACCCGTGGCTGGTCGAGATCGAGTACCGGGGTCAACGACACGGGTGGGATGTCACGGAGGAGGAACCTGGGCTGGCCATCCGGCTGGACCACATTGGCCTGGTTGACCACCGCACCGAAACCGTGGGTATAGAACAGGTGGGTGTTGATCCAGTCATCGCGGGGCAGGTCGACCTCGTCCAACTCGCGGACACCGACCATCACCTGACGGGGTCGGCCGTTGTCGAGGTAGCGGTCGGTGTCGACCTTGCCGATCACATAGAACGGGTACAGCTCCTGGAAGTTCTGATAGGTACGAAGCAGGACCGAGCTGCTCCAGATCCTCAGGTTGTCGATGGTGAGACGGTTGTCGTCGATGTCGTCGATGGTCAGATCGTCGGACGCATCGAATTGGCGGACATCGATCCGGTCGAGCATGTAGGCCTGCCGGGTAGCGGTCAGGTTGTTCTCCAGATACGGCATCTCACGGGCCAGCTGGTTGGGGAGGACTTCGAACCGTTGGATCAGGGCCGGATAGATCGAGCCAGCCGAGATCGAAATGACCAACCAGGCGGCGATCGAGACCCACACCAGCGTCCAGCCCCTCCGCCAGATGTTGATTACGAAGAGGGCGGCGGCGATGACCGCGATCAGGATGAGCAGGTTGATCACCGGAAGCCTGGCGTTGATGTCGGCGTATCCAGGACCGAAGAAGGTGGTCTCATTCGAACTCGACAGGAGGATCTCGTACCGGTCGAGAACATAGGTACCGGCCCGGGTGAGGGCGAGGAGGGCGAACATGACCGAGATGTGGGTCTTCGCACCACGTGTCGCCCGCAGTCTCCGCCCGTCGAAGCGGAGGCCGCCACTCAGATAGTGGGCGATTGCCACCAGCACCGTCGTAAGCAGGAGAAGGTTGAACAGCCAGTCGACCAGGGTGGTTAGGAGGGGTAGCTGGAAGATGTAGAACTCAATGTCGTATCCGAAGATCGGGTCGGCTGCCCCGAAGTTCTGGCGGTTGATGAAGAGGAACACCTGGTGACGCCATCCGGCCACCGCCAGACCGAGGAGGACGGCGAGGGCGATCGAGATGATCAGACGGACCCGATCGGTCCGGGGCCCCATCCAGTCCCTGATCCGCTCCACGACCTCCTCGTCGGGGCCACCGTCGAACGGAATCCAGCGGGGTGACAGTCGGTCGACGGCGAGGAGGCTCAGCCAGATCACGAGGAAGGAGACCACCACCCCGGTAAGCCCGAGCATGATCGACCATATCCAGTTCTTGGTCCACACCCTGGAGAACCCAACCGAGTCGAACCACAGGTAGTCGGTCCATAAGGTCCCGGCGGCTGTCAGGGCGATGTAGACGGCGAGGGCAATACCCAGAATGAGGGTCAACGGCCGGCGACGTCCCTGCTG
>CAYNSP010000039.1:0-14217 GCA_964400035.1 uncultured Acidimicrobiaceae bacterium
CCCAGTGGTGCAACGGCAGGTGTTCGAGATCCTCGGTATCGATGAAGAGACCGCCCGCCGACGTTTTGGATGGTTCCTCGAGGCACTCGAGTACGGGACGCCGCCTCATGGTGGTTTCGCTTTCGGGATTGACCGATTGGTCATGGTGCTCCAGAACGAGTCGACGATCAGAGAGGTGATCCCCTTCCCGAAGAGCCAGTCCGGGCTCGACCCGATGACCGGTGCTCCGACATGGGTGGAGGAACAACAACTGATCGACCTCGGAATCGCCCTCGGACCGGGTGCCCTGGCCCGCCTCGAAGAAGAGTAGGAAGTATCCGGTACCCGGTACCCCCAGACGGCCGTTGCGGGTTCCTGGCTCTTCTAAGTCACCCGGATACCACCCGATCCGAAACTAACCTCGCTTTATGACCGACTGGACCAGCCAACGTATCCGTGAGGCGTTCACAGGGTATTTCGCCGACCGCGACCACGAGGTTCGTCCTTCGTCGTCACTCATCCCGGTTGACCCCACCCTTCTGTTGACCAACGCCGGGATGGTCCAGTTCAAGCCATATTTCCTCGGTCAGGAGCCTGCGCCATGGCCGCGGGCGACCACAGTTCAGAAGTGTGCCCGCACTATTGACATCGACATCATCGGCACCACCCAACGGCACATCTCCTTCTTCGAGATGCTGGGGAACTTCAGTTTCGGGGACTACTTCAAGGAGAAGGCCATCCCGCTTGCCTATGAGATGTGCACCGGGGTGTTCGGTCTCGACCCCGACCGGCTCTGGTTCACGGTGTTCGAAACCGACGATGAGGCCGCCGAGATCTGGATCGATGGCGTCGGCGTACCCCCCGACCGTGTGCAACGGGGCGGCAAGGACAACTTCTGGCAGATGGGTGTTCCCGGTCCCTGCGGTCCATGCTCGGAGATCTTCTGGGATAAGGGCGAGAGGTTCGGCGACGGTGGTGGCCCCATGGTGGGCGCAGAAGACCGGTTCGTCGAGCTCTGGAACCTGGTGTTCATGCAGAACATCCAGGACGAGCCGTATCACGTGATCGGTGAACTACCCGCCAAGAGCATCGACACCGGAATGGGGCTGGAAAGGATCGCCGCCGTGTTGCAGGGTGTCGATACGGTGTTCGAATCCGATTCCCTGCGTCTTGTGCTGGAGGCGGGAGAGCGTGCCACCGGTCTGAAATACGGTGATGACCCCAAGACCGACGTCTCCCTGCGGATCCTGGCCGACCACGGTAGGACGGTCACCTTCCTGATCGGAGACGGGGTGGTCCCCTCGAACGAGGGGCGGGGGCACGTCCTGCGACGGGTCCTGAGACGTGCGGTCCGACACGCTTGGATGTACGGGACCGAGTCTCTGGTGGTACCCGGGCTGGTCGAGGCCACGGTGGAGATCATGGGTTCGACTTATCGCGAGCTGGAGTTGCGCAAGGCTCACATCCTCGAGGTTGCCACCCGTGAGGAGGAGCGTTTCAAGAGGACCCTCGAGTCCGGTCACCAACTCCTCGACACCGAACTGGCGGAGAGACCGGAGCGTCTCAGCGGGGCCACCGCATTCAAGCTTCACGACACATTCGGTTTCCCCATCGAACTGACCGCCGAGATCGCCACCGAACGTGGAGTCGAGGTGGACCTGGAGGGTTTCGAGCATGAGATGCAGGCCCAACGGGAGCGGGCCCGTGCCGCCTGGAAAGGTGTCGAGACAGTGGAGGCGCAGAATCTCTACCGGGGTATTGCCGACACCCATGGCCTGACCGAATTCGTCGGATACGAACTGGAGATGGCCGATGGTGTCGTCCTCGCCCTGCTGGTGAACGGCGAACTGGTCGACCGCGCCGAGGAAGGCCAGCTGGTCGAAGTGTTCCTCGACAGGACCCCGTTCTACGGCGAGTCGGGCGGCCAGGTAGGGGATATCGGCATGATCGAGACCGAAACCGGTCGCCTCGTGGTGGTCGACACCAAACATGCCATCCAGGGTCTGCACGGACACCGTGCCCGGGTCGAAGGTGGATATGTCGCCGCCGGCCAGCAGGCCACCGCCACCATCGACAGCCCCAGACGGGAGGCCACCCGCAAGAGTCACACGGGGACCCACGTCCTGCACTGGGCGATCCGGGACGTCCTCGGCGATCATGCCGCCCAGGCCGGGTCACTGGTCGAGCCGGGCAGGTTTCGTTTCGACTTCTCCCACTACAGCCAGGTCCCGAAGGGTCAATTGGCCGAGATCGAAGCGTCGGCCAACGAACGGTTGATCGCCAATCACAAGGTCACCACGGTCGTCACCTCGAAGGACAAGGCCAAGGAAATGGGTGCCCTGGCCTTCTTCGGGGAGACCTACGGCGACACCGTCCGGGTGGTCCAGGTTGGCGGCTTCTCAGTCGAGTTCTGCGGAGGCACCCACACCTCGACTTCGGGTCAGGTTGGTCCGTTGATCATTACCACCGAGACTTCGGTCGGTTCGAACCTGCGACGGGTCGAAGCCCTGACCGGGCTCAACGCCTACCAGCACATTGTTGCGCTCAGAGAGACCCTTTCCGACACCGGTCGACTGCTCAACACCGGGAACCCAGCCGAGGTGCCTGCCCGTCTCGAGCAGATCCTGAGTCGGATGGACAACCTGGAGGAGCAGATCGAAACCATCCGGGGTCAGAATCGGAGTGCCCTGGCCACCGAACTCGCCGGTGCGGCAGTGAAGCTCGGGGATGTGCCGTTGGTGGTGGCTGGTGCTGGCGAGGTGGACCCCGCAAGTCTCCGCCAACTCGCCCTCGCCATCAGAGACCGTCTCGGTTCGCCATCGGTGGTGATCGTCGGGTCGGTTTCGAACGAGAAGGGCGCCCTGGTCGGTGTGGTCAGCAAGGACCTGGTCGACCGCGGGGTGTCGGCTGCGGACATGGTGGCCGTGGGGGCCGCCGAAATGGGTGGAGGTGGATCCCGTGACCCCGAACTGTCTCAGGCCGGGGGACCACACGGCATGAGGATCAACGAGGCGTTGGAGAAGGCCAGGGAGGCGGCCGAACGGGCCCTGACCGGGCTGTGAGGCGGGTTCTGGGTCTCGACTTCGGGAGGCGGTGGGTTGGGATCGCCATCTCCGACCCGCTGGGTCTGACCGCCCAACCCCTTGAGACCGTGGCCCGAAGCGATGCCATTGCAAGGGTCATCGAGCTTCTGGCTGAGTACGAGGTGGAGAAGCTGGTGGTCGGTCGACCCGCACCGCTTTCCGGTGGGGACTCACAGGCATCGGATGCGGCCCTGTCGTTCGGCGCCGAACTTGCTGAGGCAACCGGCCTGGAAGTGGTCTATGTCGATGAGCGGTTCACCACCAAGATGGCAAACGAGGCGATGCTCAGGTCGGGTTTGAAACGTCGGGACCGACGCTCCAAGGTCGACAAGGTCGCCGCCGCCATCATCCTGCAGAGTTATCTCGACGGGAACCTTCGCAAAGCGGGCGACGTCGGAGACAATGGAGCCAATGACACTTGAGCCCACTCCCCAACAACCGGTGTGGTTTCGCGCCCTCCGGCTGGTCATGATCATCGCCCTGGTGATCCTGGCCGGTTTCGTCGTGGTCGGAGGGGCCTCGTACCTGGGTCGCACCGTGGCCAACGCCATCGGCCCATCCCGGATCGGTGACACCCCGGTAGATGTCGAACCGGGCCTCCCGGTAACCGTCGAGATCCCGAGCGGGTCGACCGGTCAGGACATCGGCGCCATCCTGGCTTCGCACGGGGTGGTGAGGACACCACTCGAGTTCGAACTGGCGGTTCGAAATGTCGATGCAGCCCAAAGGCTCCGTGCCGGGACCTATCAGATGCTCACGCTGATGGACCCCGATGAAGCCGTGGCCATGCTGGTCGCCGGGCCGACCCCACGGGTGTATCGGGTGACAGTCGTGGAAGGGCTCCGCATCGAGGAGATGCTGACCGCCCTCGCCGAACGTACCCCACACGAATACAGCGCATTCGAGACCGCCCTGCTCGGTGGCTCCGTTACCACCTCACTCAAGGAGATGCCGGAGAACCCGACCCTTCGTGACTGGGAGGGTCTCCTCTTCCCCGACACCTACGAGTTCAGTCAGAACGCCGCCCCCGCCGCCATCCTGCAACGGATGGCCACCACCATGGAGCAGCGGGTCAACAGCATCGACTGGTCTCCGTGGGAGGAGTTGGGCTACAGCCGATATCAGGGGATCGTGGCGGCATCCCTGATCGAGAGCGAGGTCCGTGTCAATGAGGAGCGACCCCGGGTCTCCAGTGTCATCCACAACCGCCTCGAGATCGGGATGAAGCTCGATCTGGATGCCACCGTGCTCTACGCCCTGGGAACCAGAAATGCGGCCGACTTCAACCGTGATTTTGATTCCCCGTACAACACCTACCTGTACGCCGGTTTGCCACCCGGTCCGATCAGCGCTCCGGGCCGGGCCTCCCTGGCCGCGGTGGCAGCGCCGGAGGAGACCCCCTACTTCTATTACGTGCTGGCCGACTTCGACGGTCGCCATGCCTTCGCCGTCACCCTCAACGAGCATCTGGCGAATGTGGCCCAGGCCCGTCGCGACGGTGTCCTACCTCAGTAATGGGTGATCGCCCACTCCGGTTCGCCCTTGCCGGTGACCCGGTAGAGCACTCCCGTTCACCGGTGATGCATCAGGAGGCATTTCGACTAACCGGTCTGACAGGTGATTACGAACTGATCCGGAGCGACCGGGCCGGGTTTGGGGCGGTCGTCGAACGTCTCCGCAATGGTCTCCTCGATGGGCTCAATGTGACCATGCCGCTCAAGGCCGAGGCCTGCAGACTCGCCGACGTGGCCACACCACAGGCAGGGGTCTGGATGTCAGCGAACACGATGCGCTGTCGCGCCGGCGTGGTCGAGGCGCACTCCACCGACATCGTTGCCTTCGAGCATCTCTTCGGTTCCGTTGGAGGCCCGATTCACATCCTCGGGTCGGGAGCCAGCGCCCGGGCGGCGTTGGCCGCCGTCGACGGTTCGCCCGTATACCTCTCCGCCAGGAACCCCGACGCAGTCAGTGAACTGGCGGCCACCGTCGGTGGGGAAGTGATCCCGTGGGGCGAAGGTGTGGCAGGGTCGGTGCTGGTCAACACGACACCCCTAGGTATGGCAGGGGAGAGTGTTCCAGGAAGGGCCGTCGACGTCTGCGTTGCGATCATCGACCTTCCCTACGGGGCGAAGGAGACGCCCCTTGTATCCCACGCCCGACGTGAGGGAAAACCCGTGGTAGACGGTCTCGACTTCCTGGGGATCCAGGCCGCAGCTTCGTTCGAATGGTGGACCGGGATAGGCGTAAACTCCGAAGACCTGGTCACCGTGGCCAGAAACGCCTAAAGAGGCCGGCGGTGGGGGCCGAAAATCCCTATGGAGGCTGAGTGCAAGGAGCTGAAGTGTCTCTTTCAGGGAATCTTGGATTTGTTTCACTAGACGAAGTGCTCCGGCTGATAACCCGGTCGAAGCAGGTCGGGGCGGTCGACGTGAAGGGCGACCGGGTCAACGGTCGGATCTACATGACGCGTTCGGGGGTTTCCCTGGCCACCACCTACAGCAACGACATGTTGCGTCAGCATCTCACCCGTTCCGGCCTTCTCGCCGCCGATGAGGTCCGCGAGATCGCAGCAGGAACCCTGACTGTGGCCGCCACCGCGAACGCCGACAAGGTGATCGACCTGTTGCGTGAAATGTCGGTCGAAGGCATTCACCAGCTCGGTCTCCACGGCACCGCATTCGAAGTTGCCCAGGACGAGACCACCCCGTTCGGCAATCCCGACGGTTTCGACCTCGAAGATCTCCTCTCCGACGCACGTCGCCGGATGGCCGAATGGGAAGAGGTCCGTGCGATCGTCTCCGATCTCGACCGCGAGGTCCGTCTCCAGCAGGATCTCGGTGACCGCACCCATGTCACCCTTGACCGTGACGCCTGGCGTCTGGTCAGCCGGATGGGTCACGGCGCCTCGATCCGTCAGCTCTCCGACCAGATCGGCACCACCGAGTTCTGGACCGCACGGGTTGCCGCGGGAATGGTCGAGGAAGACCTGATGACCATGGATTCCGCCGTCGAAGCCGAACCCGAGCCCGTCTACGAGGAACCTGCGTACGAGGAGCCCACGGCCGAGACCGAAGAGTTCCCGACAACCGTGATGCCGGAAGCGGTGCCAGCCGACGACATGCCTGCCGCCGAGACCGCAGCCGAAGAGTTGGCGGATGACGACATGGCGGCTGAGGAAGAGGTTCATGCCGGGTTCGCCGAGCCTGAGTACGAGCCGGCCACCGAGGAAGACACCGTGTTCGCATCCGCCGACGAAACGGAAGATGAGGTCGACCCCAACGAGTCCTGGTGGAAGGAGCCCGATCGGGGTCATTCCGACGAGGTCGAGGAAGACACCGAGATGTTCCTGGAGAAGGTGTTCTCGGAAGTCGAGCCCGGTCGCACCGAGGCCGAGGAAGGCTACGGACTGCTCCGTCGTCGTCGCCTCGGCGCCATCCGGGACAACGCCGGCAACTAGCCGCTCGACCAACAGCACATCGCCTCTGCGGCCGTAGGCTGCCCGAAACCACTTAGCATCGTGACGATGTTGCGGTTTCTCACCGCCGGAGAGTCCCATGGCCCCGGTCTGGTCACGATCGTCGAAGGGCTCCCACGTGGCCTGCGCATCTCCGCCGACGACTTCGCCACAGAGCTGGCCCGCCGTCGGCATGGTCACGGTCGTGGCCATCGGATGAAGATCGAAGCCGACGAACTCGAGATTCTCGGCGGTATCCGACACGGGTCGACCATCGGATCGCCCGTTGCGGTGCTGATTCGCAACACCGAGTGGCACCAGTGGTCATCGATCATGTCGGTCGAGGAGGGTGACGCCGGGAATCCGGTAACCCGTCCCCGACCGGGTCATGCCGACCTTCCCGGGATGCTCAAGTACGACACTGACGACGCCCGTGACGTCCTGGAAAGGGCATCGGCGAGGGAGACGGCAGCCAGGACCATTGCCGGTGTCATCGCGAAACGGCTGCTCGATCATGCGGGCGTCGGGGTCCTCAGTCATGTGACTGCGATCGGTGACGTCATCAGTGACGGAGAAGCACCCGGACCCGACCGGTTGGACGAGGTCGATGCCAACCCGGTCAGGTGTCTCGACCTGAAAGCGTCCGCGGAGATGGTCGCCGCAATCGATGCGGCAGCCGCCGCCAAGGACACTCTCGGTGGGATCTTCGAGGTCATCGCTTACGGGGTCCCGGCGGGAGTCGGATCGTATGCGCAATACGATCGGCGTCTCGACGGGCTTCTCGCCGGTGCGGTCATGTCGATCCCGGCCATCAAGGCGGTTGCCATCGGCGACGGGTTCACCGTCGCCTCCCGACCGGGGTCAGAAGCCCACGATGAGATCTATCGGGACGAAAGCGGGCTTCATCGGGGGAGCAATCGGGCCGGTGGTATCGAGGGCGGTATGAGCAACGGCGAACCGATCAGGATCAGTGCCGCCATGAAGCCCCTCTCGACTCTGATGCAGCCATTGGACACGGTCGACATGAGCACCGGAGAACCGGCGAGAGCGGTTCGGGAGCGTTCCGACGTCTGTGCCGTCCCGGCGGCGGCGGTGGTCGGGGAGCAGATGGTCGCCTTCGTACTCGCCTCGGAGATGCTCCGCCAGTTCGGTGGGGACACCGTCGAAGACTTCGTCGCTTCGGTAGACAGGTACCGCTCGAGAATCGGACGCCGGTGAGACGGATCTGGCTGGTGGGGATGCCCGGCGCCGGCAAGACAACCGTGGGTCGGGAGCTGGCCCGCCGGTTGAACGTCGAGTTCGTCGATACCGACGATCTGGTCGAAGCGCTGACCGGCGAGAAGATCTCCGACCTGTGGCTTGCAGCCGGTGAGTCCCGGTTCCGGGACTTTGAGCGAATGGTGATCGCCGGACTCGAACAAGCGGAGGGGATCATCGCCACCGGCGGTGGAGCGGTCCTCGACCCAGAGAACCGGAAGGTGATGACCGGAAGCGTGGTCTGGTTGGAGGCCACACCGGACACACTCACCGAACGTCTCTCCGGTGGTCCCGATCGGCCGGTTCTCACCGGGTCGGACGCCCTGGTGAGAACCCTTCTGATTCGGACCCCCGTCTACAGGACGGTGGCCGGACACCGGGTCGGCACAGACGATCGATCGGTCGATGAGATCGTCGAAGAATTGATCACGCTGTGGTGATCAGACTGGGTGACACCGAGATCATCGTCGGGAATGGGCTGCCCGACCGACTTCTGCCGGACAACGACGAACGCCGGTCGGTGGTCGTCCTCACCCAGCCGGCGGCGACAAACCGGGCCATGGAGATTGGCGACCGGATCAAGTCAGACGGATATGTCGTCGAGGTGATCGGGTTGCCCGATCGGGACGAGGCCAAGACCCTTGAGGTCGCCTCCTCCGTCTTCCATGCCATGGCGTCCTTGGGGGTGAGTGTCCACGACACGGTGGTCGGTGTCGGCGGAGGCTCCGTTACCGATCTGGCCGGATTCGTGGCCGGAACCTGGATGCGTGGTGTCGAAGCGGTTCACTTCCCGACCACCTTCCTTGCCGCCATCGATGCGTCGATCGGTGGGAAGACCGGGGTCAACGTCGGGGGTAAGAACCTGGTCGGGGTGTTCTGGCATCCCCGCCGTGTTGTGATCGATACCACCCTCCTTGCCGGGCTCCCGTCGTCGCTGGTACGGGAGGGAATGGCAGAGGCCTACAAGGCCGGTCTAGTCGGCGACTTCGATCTGGCCGCCCTCATCGAGGATCAGGGTCCGACTGCATCGACCGAGGAGGTGGTCTCCCGGGCCATCGCAGTCAAGGTGGCCCTGGTGGAGAAGGATCCATTCGATCGGGGTGAGCGGGCGTTTCTCAATCTCGGACACACCATCGGCCACGCCATCGAATACTCATCGGCGCTCTCTCACGGGGAGGGTGTCTCGCTTGGCTTACTCGCTGCCGCCAACCTGTCAGAACGGACCCAGGGCTTCATGGGCGCTGGTCGGGTGGGGGCGACCCTTGAGGCGATCGGGCTCCCTGTGAGCGGCGAGGGTTTGGACCGTCAACGGGTCATCCAGTTGATCGGACGGGACAAGAAGCGTGATGGCGTCGGGGTCCGGATGGTCCTCCTTCGTGAGGTGGCGGAACCGGTGCTGGCCCATGTCTCCGACACCGACATTGAGTTTGCCCTGGATTCCATAGGAATCAAGGATGGGTAGCGTCGCAGCCGACAGAAGGGGATTCGATAGATGATCAGTACCAATGACGTACGTCCGGGCATGGCCCTCGAGCTTGAGGATGGGCTCTTCTCCATCGTGGAGTACCAACACGTCAAGCCCGGGAAGGGGCGAGCGTTCGTCAAGATGAAACTGAAAAAGCTGGAAACCGGTCAGGTGTTGGAGCGGACCTTCCGTGCCGATGAAGACGTCACCCAGGCCCGCATCGACCGTTCCGACCACCAGTTCCTGTACAGCGACGACATGGGTTTCCACTTCATGAACCTCTCCGACTACGGCCAGATCGTCCTCCCCGCAGAGGATGTCGGCACCGCTGCGGGTTTCCTCATCGACGGGATGACGGTGACCATCGCCACTCACCAGGGGACCGCAATAGGTGTTGAGTTGCCCGCTGCGGTCGAGATGGAGGTCGTGTACGCCGAACCGGCGGTCAAGGGGGATACCCGCACCGGGGCGAGTAAGCCGGTCCGTCTTGAGACCGGACTGGAAGTCCAGGTACCTCTGTTCGTCGAGCAGGGCGATCGAATCAAGGTGGATACCCGTACCGGTGAGTATCTCACCCGGGCATGAGCGAAGAGCCCCGCGACCAGGTGCTCGAGCATCTGTACGCCCACGAGACGCATGGGGACCTGCCCGAGGCTGAGGGTCGGGTTGCCCGGCTGGTCAACGGGATCCTCGCCGACCTGGAAGGACTCGACGCCAGGATCGAAGAGGTCTCCGAGCACTGGACCGTGGCCCGGATGCCGGCGATCGATCGGAACATCCTGAGAATCGGCCTCTACGAACTCGAATCCGAACCGGCGACCCCTACCGGGGTGATCATCTCAGAGGCGGTGCGTCTCGCCACCACCTACTCCACCGAACGCTCCGCCTCCTTTGTCAACGGTCTCCTCTCCACCCTTGCCAAGAAGGTGCGGGGCTAGGGCACTGCGGAATGGTCCGGCTTTTCTGTTAGATTCCAGATCGAACCTTTAAGGACGGTCCTGCGAGGCCGGGAAGGAAGATCGATGGTGAATGTATCGATCCGGGAGGTCGTATGCCCCGGGTCATGAATGGCGAAGACCTACGTCGGGTCATTCACCGGATTTCCCACGAGATCCTCGAAACCCACAGTGGTGCCCGCAACGTGGTTCTGATTGGGATCAGGACCAGGGGAGTGCATCTTGCCCAACGTCTGGCAGACACCATCGAAGCCTTCGAAGGTCATGTGGTCCCGGTCGGGGTACTCGATGTCGGCCGGCATCGCGACGATCGTCCCCCCGCCGAAGCGGTCCTCACCGAGATCCCGGTCGATCCAACCGGAAAACACGTGGTCATCGTCGACGACGTCCTCTACACCGGTCGGACTGTCCGCGCCGCCCTGGACGCTCTGACCGAGATCGGTCGGGCGCTCACCATCGAACTGGCCGTCCTGGTCGACCGGGGACACCGGGAGCTCCCGATTCGGGCCGATTATGTCGGCAAGAACCTGCCCACCTCCAAAGACGAGCGGGTCCAGGTCCGGGTAACCGAACTCGACGGGGAGGACGGGGTCTGGATCGAGAGGTTGGCGGCATGAAGTCACTTCTCGGTATCAAGGGCCTGGGGCGGGATCAATTGCTCGACCTGATCGACCTGGGGGGCCGCTTCGCTGCTGAGCCACCGGGGAGGCTGCTCGGAGGTATGACCGTCGGCACCCTGTTCTTCGAGAATTCGACCCGCACCAGATTGTCATTCGAACTGGCGGCCCAGAAGCTTGGTGCCCACACGATGACCTTCATCCCTGAGCACTCCTCCATGAGTAAAGGGGAGACCCTCCGGGACACCGTTCTGACGGTGTCCTCTATAGGAGCGGACATCCTGGTCGTCCGACACGGCGAGGAGGGAGTCCCCGGCCGCATCCAGGAGTGGACCGGACGCCCGGTGGTAAATGGGGGTGACGGGATCAACGAACACCCCACCCAGGCCATCGCTGACTGCATCACCCTGGCAAAGCGGTTTGGGTCTCTGGACGGACTCAAGGTGGCGATCGTTGGCGACATCATCCACAGCCGTGTGGCCGGGAGTCTGATGATCGCCCTCCCCATGCTGGGGGTGTCGGTGACCCCGGTCGGACCTGACGCACTCCTTCCCGAACCAGGTGGGCCGGACCTCGACTCGATAATCCCTGAGGTCGACGCCGTCTATCTGCTTCGTGTCCAGCGAGAACGGGGGGCGGGGGTGGACGACGACTACACGGCGCGTTTCCAATTGTCAGACGACCGGGCCTCGCTGATGGCACCTCATGCGGTGGTCATGCACCCCGGTCCGATCAACCGTGGCGTCGAGATCGCCGACGCGGTCGCTGACAGTGCACGATCGCTGATACTCGAACAGGTATCCAACGGTGTCCCGGCCCGGATGGCGGTGCTGGCCCGGATCGCTGAGGGGATCGAATGATCAGGATCACCGGTGGTCGCGTCCTCGCTCCGGTCGGTGTGGTCGAAGCAGATGTCTGGATCGAGGGAGACACCGTTGTCGCCGTCGGCTGGGAGTCACGCCTGACCGCCGACGTGGTCATCGACGCAACCGGAATGCTGGTCGGCCCGGGTTTCGTCGACCTCCACACCCATCTCCGCGAACCCGGCCAGGAGTGGAAGGAAGACATCGTTAGCGGCGCCATGGCTGCGGCGGCAGGTGGCTATACCGCCGTCATTGCGATGCCCAACACCGAACCCCCGGTGGATGAGCCGGGCGTGGTCCGATTGGTTGTGGAACGAGGTGGCGTGGCCGGGAATTGCCATGTGGCCGTTGCTGGTGCACTCACGGTGGGAAGGGCCGGAGTCCATCCGGTTGACCTGGAGGGCCTGTATGCGGCCGGTGTCCGTATGTTCACCGACGACGGAGACAGTCTCATCGATCCCGCGCTGATGGAGGAGGTGATGGCCAGGGCGGCGGGCCTGGATGGTGCCGTCGTGGCCCAACATGCCGAGGATCCCCGGATCAGCCGGGGCGGCCACCTCAGTCCCGGTGCCGCCGTTACCACCGGTATCCGGGCCATCCCGTCGGAGGCGGAGTGGGCGGTGATCGCCCGTGACCTGGGTATCGCCAGAGAGACCGGCGCCCATTATCACGCCCAGCATCTGTCGACCGCCGAGGCAGTCGACCTGATCAGGGAGGCCAAACGGCAGGGCACCAACGTCACCGCGGAAGTGACACCCCACCATCTGACCTTCGACGACCGGCTCCTCGAAGACCTCGACACAAATCTGAAGATGTACCCACCGATCCGGTCGGAACGGGACCGGGGCGCCCTCCGTGAGGGACTCGCCGACGGCACCATCGATGTCGTCGCAACCGACCATGCGCCGCATACCGTCGATGAGAAGGCGGTCGGGTTCGAAGACGCGCCACGGGGAGTGCTCGGTCTGGAGACGGCGGCCGCAGCGGTATGGGAAGTCGTCCCGGAAGAGCGTCGCTTCTTCGAGTTGATGAGTATCAACCCGGCCCGGATTGCAGGTCTGGAACGGCACGGAGTTCCGGTTCAACCAGGTTCACCGGCCAACCTCGTGGTTTTCGACCCTGACCGTGAATGGACGGTGACCGGTTTCAGGTCGAAGTCGGCGAACAGCCCTTACCTGGGGATGACACTGCGGGGACGGCCGGTCGCAACCATTTTCGAAGGTGTGATCACACACGAGCTTGAGGGGGTGAGGTGAAACCAGCGCTACTGGCGACCGCAGACGGTGCCGTGTTCAGGGGTCGGGCAGTCGGTGCCGACGGTGTCACCACCGGTGAAGCCGTCTTCAACACCGCGATGACCGGCTATCAGGAGATACTCACCGACCCTTCGTACACCGGCCAGGTGGTGGTGATGACATCGTCCCACATCGGCAACTACGGGGTCAGCGACGACGATCTCCAATCGAGGACACCGGCGGTCAGTGGCTTCGTGATGAGATCGATGGCACGACGCCCTTCGAGCTGGCGTTCGGAGGGGAGCCTTGCCGAGTACCTGATCCATCACGATGTGGTGGCTTTGAGCGATGTCGACACCCGGAGGTTGACCAGACACCTCCGGGATCGTGGGGCGATGCCGGTGGCGATGGGTACCGACGTCGACGAGACCGACCTGATCGGAATGGCTGCCGGGGCACCATCGATGATCGGTCAGGACCTTGCCTCGATGGTGAGCACCAAGGAACCGTTCCATGTCGCCGCCACTGCGCCACGGCGCGGATTGGTCGTGGCCATCGACCTGGGAATCAAGACCGACATCCTCTCCCACCTCACCGGCCGTGGTTACGGGGTGGATGTAGTCCCGGCGTGGACCACGGCAGAGGACATCCTTTCTATGAATCCCGATGGTGTCTTCGTCTCCAACGGGCCGGGAGATCCCGAGCCGCTGGAGACGACCACGGCGACCTTGCGGGGGATTCTCGGCAGGCTGCCCGTATTCGGGATCTGCCTCGGGCATCAGGTGCTGGGCCTGGCGGTCGGTGCCCGCACCTTCAAGCTGCCCTTCGGGCACCACGGTGGCAATCACCCGGTCCGACGACTTGAGGACGGCAGGGTCGAGATCACCTCCCAGAACCATGGTTTCGCCGTAGACCTGTGGTCGATCACCGGTGATGAGCCGCCCCCCAGGATGGGTCTGGTTGGCCCGGAGCTCCTCCCGCAGCCGGTCGAAACCCCCTATGGCACGGTGCGTGCCACCCACCAGAATCTCAATGACGGCACCCTCGAAGGGATGAGCCTGGACGGGGCCGCCGCCTTCTCCGTCCAGTACCACCCCGAGGCCGCACCCGGACCACGTGATGCGGCACCCCTGTTCGACCGGTTCATCGACCTGATCGAGGGGAACCGCTGATGCCGGGCCGTCAGGACATCAGGTCGATCCTTCTGATCGGCTCGGGCCCAATCGTGATCGGTCAGGCCTGTGAGTTCGACTATTCGGGCACTCAGGCCGCAAAGGTCCTCCGCTCCAAGGGTTATCGGGTGGTCCT
>CAYNSP010000040.1:0-14177 GCA_964400035.1 uncultured Acidimicrobiaceae bacterium
TGTCCGGACGCACCCGAGTCGATCCATCTGGCCGGGTGGCCGGAGCCGACCGGGCCGGTCGATCATGGGCTCCTCGAGGAGATGGCAGTGACCCGTGCGGTTGTCGAACTGGGCAGACGTGCCCGCAACGATGCCGGGATCAAACTCCGTCAACCGCTGCGGACTGCCAGGGTTCGGGGTGGCGACCTTGCCGCCCGACACGCCGACATCATCAAGGACGAACTCCGGGTCAAGGACCTGGTGTTCGGAGGGTGGGCCCAGGTGGAGGTTTTGCTCAAACCCGACTTCCCGATCCTCGGGCCCCGTATCGGAGCGAAGATCAAAGAGGTGGCCGCGGCCCTCGCCGCCGGTGACTACAAGGAACTCGAGGACGGGTCGGTGGAGGTCGCCGGCGAGGTCCTGGCACCGAACGAGGTGGTGCGCAACGAGACGGTGCTTCTGGAGGGTTGGGGAATCGCCCAGGATGGACGTCTCAGCGTGGCGGTCGACCCGCGGCTAGACGACGACCTGATCAGAGAGGGTCGTGCCCTCGACCTGGTCCGCGAGTTGAACGAGTTGAGGAAGCAGATGGGGTTGGAACTGACCGATCGGATCAGTCTCAGACTCCCCGGCGGGGAGGGCGATCTGCTCGACGAATACGGTGAATGGATTGCAGCCGAAGTGCTGGCAACCTCAGTCGAGGTGGATGAGGGGCTGGACGCTCCTCAGATCACGAAAACCGCAACCAGCTAGGTAGTCGCCTGGTCGAGTTCGGCCTGACCCATCTCCCAGGCCTCGAAGTCCTCGACCGAGTCGACCGAGTCTTCGGATTCGACCGATTCCGCTGAGCCTTCCGAGTCGTCGACCATCACCTCGATCTCATCTTCGGCGATGCCCCCGGCGTCGATCGTGGTGTCGGCCTCCTCGAGGACCCGGTCCATCTCATCGATGCCATCGGCGATTGTGTTGACCAGGACCGCGAGTTCGCGCCGGACGTTCGCCACCTTCTCGTTGAGAGTGGCGATCACGGCTTCGGCCTCAGCCTTCTTGGCGGCCTTGTCGGACTCCCAGGAGTCGGCTTCGGCCTTTGCCTCGGCCTTGATCCGCTCGGCCTCTGCACGGGCCTCCTCGACGATCCGGTCGGCGGTCTGCTGGGCGACCAGAAGGGCGCGTCCGATCGCCGATTCGTCCATGGTGGGAGCGGGTGCCGGTGCTGCCTCGGCAATCGGCGCCGGGGCCACCGGGGCTCCACTCTGAGCCTTGGCCAGGCGGTCCTCGAGATCGCGGATGGTGGCCACGATCTCATCGAGGAAGTCGTCGACCTCGGCCAGGTCATAGCCCTTGAACGCTGTTGCGAAAGTCTTCTGCTCTACATCGGATGGGGTAAGTGCCATCGCCAACCCTTTCAGATCTTGCTCGAAAGGATACGGCGGTATCCCCCGAATCAAAGGGATTACCTGAAAATCAGAAGCGGGCGAAAAGGCTGACCAGCGGGTTCCTGAACAGTCTGATCAGAAGGATCAGGATGATCGGTGACAGGTCGATGGCACCGCATCCCAACCTGAGTGGCGGGACGATCTTCTGGATCGGTCGTATCAGTGGAAGGATGAGCCGATCGAGGAACTCCTGGACCCTGCGGAGGGGATGTCCCGGGCCGGTCTGGACCCATGACAGGATCACCCAGGCCAGGATCCCCCACAAGAGGAGATCGAGGATGAAGGCGACTATGCCGGCGAGCACTCAGTCGTCGATGTCGTCCAGGGCGTACGCATTGAGCGATGCCAGGCGGCGCTTCTCATCGCGGCTGAGTGTGACCCTCGGTGGGAGCACCAGGACCAGACCGTCGCCGACCTTGCGCATCGACCCGTCGAGTGCGTAGATCAGACCCGAGGAGAAGTCGACCACCCGTCGGACCAGGTCGCTGTCGGCGTGGCGGAGGTCGAGGACCACCGGTACACGCTCTCTGACCCGGTCGGCAAGCATCCGGGCATCGGCGAACTCCTCAACGACCAGGATGTCGGACTGCACTTCCACCGGTCGAACCATAGAACTGGCCTGGGCCGGAATGGTGTGGGCTTCAGTCCGGGAGGTCTGAGTCTGGGGCCGGATCGCGGTACGGGCGGTCGGTGGTGGTTCCACCCGACGGCCCTGCGGGGCTGGCTCGGCGCCGCCACCGGACGTCTGATACCCACCGCCGGACTGTTCAATTGGTGACTCGTCTGCCTGGTCCTCGTCGACCAGACCCAGATACACGAGTGCTTTTGAGAAGAGAGATGTCATCGGGCTCCGGTGTCGTTCGTATCCCCAAAGATAGCCCGTCCCACGCGGATGATGGAGGCACCTTCCTCAATTGCTACCTCGAAGTCATCGGTCATCCCCATCGACAATTCGGAGACCGCCGGCCACCGCGACCTGATGGTGTCACCGATCGAGGCGAGACGTTGGAAGTGAGGGCGGCTGTCTTCGGGTGTCGATGCGATCGGGGGCACGGTCATCAGGCCCCGAACATCGAGTCCGAGTGAAATGGCCATCTCAACGGTTACCCCGACCAGTTCGGGAGCAACCCCGGACTTCTGGGATTCCCCGCCCACATTGACCTGGACCAGGACAGGTGGGGGGAGGTCGCGCCCCTTGAGCCAGGCGAGGGCGAGACTCTCACGGTCGAGGGAATGAAGCAGATAGGTCACCGGCCGCACCACCCTGACCTTGTTGGTTTGGAGTGCCCCGATGAAATGCCACCGGATGTCCCGGGGTAGACGGGCTGCCTTCTCCTCCAGTTCGCGGGCCCGGTTCTCACCGAAGTCTCTGTGGCCCCGGTCGTAGATCTCGCCTATCTCCTCGACCGATCGCTCCTTGGAGACGACCACCAGGGTGACATCGTCCGGCTCGCGGCTCGCCCGGGCAGCTGCCGCTGCGACCCGTTCCCGGACCGACTCGTAGCTCATGGGACCCACCCCAGGGCCACCTGACGCTTCAATGTGTGATCCCGCCGGTGACTGAAGAATCGTTCGTCGTGGCGGGTGCAGTCATGATCGGTGACGACCGGGATCCCCAGAAGCTGAGCTTCGACTGCCGCGAACAGGTCGACCGAGGTGGTTCCCCATGTGGTGGTGCGGAGGTAGCCATTGAACTGGTCGGCGACTTCGGGCCCAACCTCGAAACAGCATGGACCGATTCCGGGGCCAATCACCGCCCTGGTAGGACGATGACCGGCGTCGGTCATCGCCTCGACGAGGGCACTGACGATTCCGAGTCGGGTCCCTTTCCAACCGGCATGGGCAACCCCGACTGCCTCGGGAGCGCTGAGCACCACGCCGAGACAGTCGGCGGTGAACACCGCCACCGGGAGTGAACGGGTTGTGGTCCACAGTGCGTCGGCCTCACCCTGACGCCCGGGCCGGGTCGCATGAACCACCTCAGAGCCGTGTACCTGACCCACCCAAGCCCAGTCGGTCGGGATTCCGATGGCGTGGCTGAACCTGGTGCGGGCTTCCGGATCGTTACGGACGTCACCGTCGAGGCCATCGCTGAAGGCGACGCCTGACACGTCCGGCGGGACGATCATCCCTGAACGAAGTTGGGAATCTCCAGGTCGTCGTCGCCGAAGTCGGAGTATGAGGGCTCCCTGGACATCGGCTCTGACATGGTCGACCTCGTCGGGCGGTTCGGCTTGCGACGACCCTCGAATCCGGCGGCGATGACGGTGACCTTCATCTCCTGACCGAGATCGTCGTCGATGATGGCGCCGAAGATGATGTCGGCCTCGGAGTCGGCATGATCGGAGACCACCCGTGCCGCCTCGGTCGCCTCATGGAGGGTCATCGATGACGGACCGGAGACCGAGAGGAGGACCCCCTTAGCCCCGTCCATCGAGGCCTCGAGCATCGGGCTGGAGATGGCACGTTCTGCCGCCTGACGGGCACGATTCTCACCGGTGGCACGTCCGATGCCCATCACCGCTGATCCGGCGTCGGACATGATGGTGCGCACGTCGGCGAAGTCGACGTTGATCAGACCGGGTGTGGTGATCAGGTCGGTGATCCCGGTGACACCGGACATCAGCACCTCATCGGCGAGTCTGAACGTCTCAGCGATGGGAGCGGCCGGGTCGCCGACATCGAGCAGCCGGTCGTTGGGGATGACGATCAGGGTGTCCACTGACTCTTTGAGAGCGTCGATGCCCTGTTCGGCGTGGACCGCCCTCCGCCGACCTTCGAATCCGAACGGACGGGTGACAACACCCACCGTGAGAGCACCAACCGAGCGGGCGACCTCGGCCACGACCGGGGCGCCACCGGTTCCGGTTCCACCACCCTCACCGGCGGTGATGAAGACCATGTCGGCACCCTTGAGTGCATCCTCGAGTTCGGCACGGTGCTCCTCAGCGGCGGCACGACCGATCTCCGGGTTGGCACCGGCACCGAGACCCCGGGTCACATCACGACCGATGTCGAGTTTGACGTCGGCATCACTCATCAGGAGGGCCTGGGCGTCTGTGTTCAATGCGATGAACTCGACACCGCGGACACCTGCCTCCACCATGCGGTTGACCGCGTTCACGCCACCGCCGCCGATTCCTACAACTTTTATTACGGCGAGATAGCCGCCACTGTTACTGCTCACGGGGTCATCCTCTCAACAAGCTTGAACCTCAGGTTTAGCGTTGTCCTTGACCCTACGTAAACCCAAAACCCTAAGCTTCTACTTGATGTTTAGGGTCCCTGGTTTCCCGGGTCCTATCCTTCTCCTGACTCGTCGTTCTCGTTCTCCGTTCCGTCTTCTTCACCCTCCCCCGGTCCGTCGCCACCCGGTGGCGGCTCGATAGCCGGGTTCTCGGGGGCAACCATCACGATGACGGTCCCCTCGGCCAGTCCCTCGTTGAGGAGGGCCATCACCGAGATCGCCTTCTCCCGCATCCGGACTCCACGTCCGAGACGGACCTCGAAACCTTCGACATTCGCCCACAACTCGCCGTCCTGGAACCTGATGGTCGTGCCCTTGGCGACGTCCTCAGGTAGGGCCATCAGGAACTCGATGGAGCCGAGGAGAGCCTCCGAATCCGGAGCCTCTTCATCCGAGAGGTCGGGGAGGCTGATACTGCCGAGGCTGTCGTCTCTGGCAGGTCCGGGTAGGGCGAAGCCGTCCTCGGATCGCCTTGCCCATCCGGTGGCGGTCTCCACCCACGCCCTTGGAACCCTCTCCTCGACCTCTACGGAGACGTGGGTTGGCCATTTCAGGGTGACCGAGGCATCCCTGATCCAGGGGTCGGTGAGCAGTTCTTCGACCACCGGGCCGGTTCGAACCAGGATCATCGGTGTGCCCACCGCTATCCCGTGCTCTCTGAGGATCCGTTCCGTATCGCTCATCAGGACACCTGTGGTTGTGACCCGGGCGATGCTCATCCACGGCGACAACACGAACCAGACGACTCCGCCACCGATGGCCAGGAGCAGGAAGAATCGGAGAAGACGCCAGACGTTGCGTTTGGCGCGCTCCTCGGCCACTTCCACCCGCCGTTCGGCGAGACGTGGATCGATGCTCATTCTTCGAACCCCACAAACTGCACTTCGGGGACAAGGATGGTGCCGCTGAGCTCGAAAACCCGGTCTTTGACCAGTTTCATCAGCTTGTAGATGTCACCGGCACTGGCACCCGGACCTGCCACGAAGAAGTTGGCGTGCTTCTCGGAAACCGAAACGCTGCCGACGCTGAGACCTTTCAACCCCAACGAGTCGATCAGGGCCCCAGCGGAAATGTGGTCGGGGTTCTTGAAGACACTCCCAGCATTGAGGGTTCCGCCGGGCTGGTTATCCCTTCTCCATCGGGTGATCACCCGGATCTTCTCGAGGGCGACTTTGGAATCCCCTTCGGTGCAACGGAACCGGGCCGAGAGCACCAGTTGATCCGGTGCAAGATTCGAGTGTCGGTAAGAGAGATCGAGATCGGTTGGACCCATCCGGGCCGTCTCGCCTGTGTGAAGGTCGATGACCTCGGCAGAGATCAGCACGTCTTTGGTCTCGGTGCCGAAACATCCGGCATTCTGACGGACCGCTCCCCCGACCGAGCCCGGTATCCCGACGAAGAACTCGAGCCCGACCAGGCCCCGCTCGGCACTGGCACGGGCCAGCCGGGGCAGGGGCAACCCGGCCCCAGCCACCGCCACCAGATCCTCGAATTCGAGGTGACTGAAATCGGCACCCAGGCGGATCACCAGGCCGGGAAAGCCGGTGTCGGCCACGACCACATTCGATCCTCTGCCCAGCACCAGGACCGGGTGGGTGCCGGTCAGACCCGACTCGATGAGCCGGGACAGGGTCTTCCGATCCGGGACCTCGGCGAAGTAGCGAGCCGGCCCTCCGGTCTTGTATGTCGTCATCGCCCCGAGCGGGACACCCTGTTCGATGACACCCTGTTCGATCAGTTCGGCGACACCGCTCACGAGCGGGCCGCCAGGAGGGATGCGAGCTCGGTGTGGAGCAGGGTGATGTCCCCGGCCCCCAATGAAACGACGAGATCCCCCGATGTCAGTCTCGGGACAAGGAAGTCGGCGAGATCAGAACGGTGAGGCACGTAGTGGACTTCCACACCATGCTCGGCCACCGCATCGGCCACGATCTCTCCGGTGATCCCGGGTTCTGGCTCCTCACGGGCCCCGTAGACATCGGTCACGACCACCACGTCGGCACCGGCGAGAGCCTCCCCGAATTCATGGCTGAAACGTTTGGTCCGGGAGTAGAGATGGGGTTGGAACACGGCCCAGAGCCGTTCGGCCCCCACATCCCGACCGGCGCTGATAGTGGCGGCCACCTCGGTGGGATGGTGGGCATAGTCGTCGTAGAGACGGATCCCGCCGATCGTTCCCCGGTGCTCCCAACGCCTCCCCACGCCACGGAAGCCCCGGAGGGAGTCGGCCAGGGCCGCCGGGTCGTGTCCCAGACTGGCCAGCAATGCCAATGCCCCGGCGGCGTTGAGGGCGACATGGGCACCCGGCTTGGGAACGTTGACGGTTATGGAACTGCCACCGCCTTCGAGGATGAAAGTGCTCCCCTCCCGACCTGTGACCAGGTCCCGGATCTGCCAGTCGGCGTCGGGTGATGTCCCGTAGGTCCCGGCGCCAACCCGTGCCGCCACGCCTCTGGCACCGGGATCGTCGGCACAGCAGAGCACCGGTCCGTCGACAGCGGCAGCCACTCTGACAAAGCTCTCGAACAGCTCGAGTTCGTCGCCGAAATGGTCCAAATGGTCGACTTCGACATTGGTCAAGACGAGACCTTTGAGGTGGACCGACTCGAAGGTGCGGAATGCTTCGTCGACTTCGAGGACGAGGACATCATCTTCGCCGACATGCCCGTTGGTCCCGGTCTCAAAGAGGTCGCCTCCGATAACGAATGATGGATTCTCCCCGAGTGCGCGGAGGGAGGTGATCAGGAGTGCAGTAGTGGTGGTCTTGCCGTGGGTGCCGGTGGCACCGATAGTGGGGATGCGTTCGGTGATCGCCTCGAGGAGTTGGGGTCGTCGCCAGGTCGGTATCCCTGCCTTCTGAGCGGCCACCCACTCCTCGTCGTAGTCGGGGACCGCCGATGAGGCGACGACCAGGTCGGCCTGGAGGGCCATATCAGGAACGTGGCCGGTGGCCACGTCCATTCCGAGATCCGCCAGTGCCTGAAGGGCGGCTCCACCCCTCAGATCGGACCCGGTCACCACATGACCGTTCCCGAGCATCAGCTTCGCCAGTGCACTCATGCCGGCGCCACCGGCGCCGATGAAGTGCACCCTCTTGTGGGGCGTGATCATCGGGCGGCCTCGATCATCGCTGCGGCGATCTCATGAGCCGCCCGGGGTCGGGAGATCGCCTTGGATGCATCCCGCATCTGCTCGAGACGGTCCGGTTCGAGAAGGGTGGTGGTCACCACTTCGGGAAGCCTGTGCAACTCGGACTCGGGTAGGACGATGGCGGCACCGGCGGAATCGAGGAATCGTGCGTTGCCCTCCTGGTGGCCTCCGGAGCCGAACGCACCCGGCACCAGGATCGATGGTGTCCCGGTCGCGGTGAGTTCAGCGACGGCCCCACCGGCACGGGCGAGCACCACGTCCGATGCGGCGTAGAAGTTCTCCATGTGGTCCTCGAACCCGATCCGCACCCAGACAACCCGATCCCCCGATGTCATCGGGATTAGGTCTTCGATGAACCGCGCTCCGGTGAGGTGCAGCACCTGGATCGGTGACCCGCCCCAACCCGAGGCGAGATCGGCTACGGCCTTGTTGAGCACACCGGCACCCAACGACCCCCCGAACACACCCAGAACCGGAAGATCCTCACTGAGCCCGTAGTCGGCCAGGGCCTTGGATCGGGTCGTCTCCCGGTCGAAGTCCCAGAAAGCGGAGCGGACCGGGTTGCCCACCCAGGTTCCCGTGGTGAGACGCCCGGTACTGGGGAATGAGGTGAATGTGGTCCGCGCCCACCGTGACACGACCCGTGTCGCCAACCCGGCCTCGGCGTTCTGTTCGGAACAGAAGAATGGGACACGGCACTTCCTGGCGGCCATCCCTACCGGGACGGTGACATAGCCGCCCATACCCAGCACGGCTCTGATACCGCGCTCCTCGATGATCGACTCGACGGTGCGGCGTGCCTTGATCAGCATTGCGGGGATACCCAGGTTGGCCGGGGAGGCGGATCGCTGGAGTCCACGGATGTCGAGTTGCAGGAAGGGGAAACCGAGTTCGGGGTAGACCTTCGCCTCGAGGCGGTGGCCACCCACGTACATGATGTCGTCGCGGGCCACACCCCGATCGAGGAGAGCCTCTCCCACGGAGAGACCCGGATAGACATGACCCCCCGTGCCGGCAGCGGCAATCAGGTATGTCATGATCCGGATGCTCCCCTCACTCCCCTTCCCCTACGTACGGGTTCGCTCGGGGATGACGCCGCTCTGCGAAATGTTGACCAATACACCTATCGCGGCCATCGACATGATCAGGGCCGTTGAGCCAAACGATATGAAAGGCAGGGAGATACCGGTGATCGGGAGAGCCCCGAGGACACCGCCGACATTGACCAGGGCCTGGAAGGACAACCAGACGGTGATCCCTGCCGCCACCATCCTTCCGAACCGGTCCGGTGCCCGTGCCGCCACCGCCCAACCGGCAAGGGCGAGCACGATGAACAATCCGATGATGGTCAACCCGCCGATCAGACCGGTCTCCTCACCGATGATGGCGAAGATGAAGTCGGTGTGGGCGTTGGGCAGATAGAACCACCGGGCCCGACTGGCACCCAATCCCACCCCGAAGAGTCCACCGTTTCCGAGGGCATGGAAGCTCTGGATCACCTGATACCCGGATCCCTGGGCATCGGCGTAGGGATCGAGGAATCCCTCGATCCGATCGGCCCGATACCCGGCATCGAAGGCCAGGAAGGTGGTGACTGCCACCGCACCGGCGACCAGGAGCAGGATCCAGCGGAAAGGCGTGTCGCTGGCGACGATCACCGCCATCGCCGCAGCACCGATGATGATCATCGTCCCCAGGTCAGGCTGTTTCATCACCAGGAGGCCGATCACACCGAGGGTCGCCCCGAGGGGAACCATCAGATGAGCGAACCGGGCGAGAAGCTTGTGCTTCCTCTCCAGGATGAAGGCGAGGATGAAGACGATCGAGATCTTGGCCAGTTCGGATGGCTGGAAACTGAACCCACCGAGTTCGATCCAACGTCGGGCCCCACCGACCGTCGTGCCGAATCGGAGGACGGCGACCAGCATCGCGACGGTGAAGACGAAGAACGGCACCGCGAGCTTGCGGTAGAACCGGTACGGGATCCTGCTGGCGATCACCAGGGCGACGATCCCACCACCGACACCAATCAGTTGACGTCGGAAGAAGTAGAAGCGGTCCTCGGTCCAGTTGAGAGCGATCGTCGATGAGGCCGACTGGGTGGCACCGAGACCGATCACCACGAGGACCACCACCACGACAAGCAGGGCGGTCGTCGTCCTCGCATTGGAACGGATCAGATCGGCACGGTCACGGGCCGCGGCGCGGATCCGGGCGATCGAAGTCACCTCAGCGGTCATCCCTACCTCCTGTTCTCTCCAGTACCAGTTCGGTGAAACGGTCACCACGGGCGGCATACGAATCGAACTGATCGAAGCTGGCGCACCCTGGCGCCAGAAGAACGGTGTCGCCGGGTTCTGCGAGACGGGCAGCCATCTCCACCGCCACTTCCATGGTCCCGGCCAAATGGCCCCGCTCCCCCGCACTCTCGGCCACGACCGGTCCGGCCTGGCCGATCCCGATCGCAGCCTTCACATTCGCCGGCTTACCCAACTCTGAGAGGTCGAGACCCTTTGCCAGTCCCCCGGCGATGAGGATCACACTGTCGAAGGAGGTGATCGAAATCAGCACGGAATGAGGATTGGTCGCCTTTGAGTCGTCGACCCAGACCACCCCGTTGTGTTCGGCGACCTTGCGCCGCCGGTGTGGCCCGGGAAAGAAGCTAGCGGCACCCTTGAGGATCCCCTCCGGGGTCCCCCCGACATGACGGGAGAGGGCGGCGGCACAGGCGATATTGGTGAGATAGGTCGGATCTGAGACCTGGAGATCAGCAATGTCGATCACCAGGTCCATGACCTTGATCATCCCGTCCTCGACCCCACCGCCACCGGGTGGGATCCGTGTGCCACTGACCGGGTAGATGGTGCCGGGTGCTGTCTCGGCGAGAGAACTGGCACCGGGGTCCTCAGCGTCGTAGACGAGGATGTCGCCGGCGGTCTGGTTGGCGAAGATCTTCGCCTTGGCATCCCGGTAGGCATAGAACGACCCGTGCCAGTCGAGATGATCCTCGGCGACATTGGTGAGGGCGGCCGCCACCGGGTGGAAGGTTTCGGTGAATCTCAGCTGGAAGCTGGACACCTCACAAACCAGTGCGTCGTAGCGTCGGTCGGTGAAGTCGGACAGGGGCACCCCGATGTTGCCGGTGGTGGGAGCGTCGAGTCCGGATGAGGTGAGCATCGAAGAGGTGGCCTCGGTGACACTTGTCTTTCCGTTGGTACCGGTAATCGCCACCAAAGGTGATTGGATATGCAGAGAGGCGAACTCGATCTCGCTGACCAGGGGCATGCCCCATTCGAGGGCATCCACGATCGGAGCGGAGCGTTCCGGGAACCCCGGGCTGGTGATCACCATGTCCGCGTCCCTGAGCAGGAGGTGATCCCACTTTCCCGATGAGAAACCGAAACCCTCGGCCAGTGGTGCCACGGTCGGGGCCTCGTCGTAGATCGTCACCGAGTAGCCCTTGGAACGGGCAAGTCTGGCCACCGACATCCCGGAGACCCCGGCACCGAGGACGAGGGCGTGGGTCACAGCAGACCTTCCAGACGGAGGAAGTCGGCGTAGAACAGACCGAGACCGAGGGCGACACCGATACCGGTGAGGATCCAGAACCTGATCACCACCGTGGTCTCAGGCCACCCCTTCAAATCGAAATGATGGTGGATCGGGGCCATCCTGAAGACCCTCCGCTTGAACAGGCGGAAGCTCACCACCTGGATCACCACTGATGCCGCCTCGACCACATAGATGGCCCCAATCACGAAGAGGAGCAGAGAGGTGTTGGTGAGGATGGCGACCGCACCTATGAGACCGCCGATCGCCTGGCTGCCAACGTCTCCCATGATGATCCTGGCGGGTGGGGCGTTCCACCACAGGAATCCGAGGATCGCCCCAAAGAGGCCGGCCGAAACGATCGCCAGTTCCAGCGGCGATACACCGCTGTAGATGGTCGGATTACGGAACTGCCAGAACCCGATGATGATGTAGGCGGCGACCACCAGCGACGCCGAACCTGCCGCCAGCCCGTCCATTCCGTCGGCGAAGTTCACCCCGTTGGCGAACCCGGTGAGCATGAGGAGGACGAAGACCACGAAGAAGACACCGAGGTCGATTCCGAGCGGGCGGATAAAGGAGAGTTGAGTCACCACACCGGCGCTGCTGGCTCCCATCGAGAACAATGCGGCGACCACGAGCTGGCCGCCGAACTTGGCCGACTTGGACAGGCCCAGACTCCGCTTGCGGGTGTACTTCACCCAATCGTCGAGGAAGCCGACCAGGGCCATCCCACCGAAGGCAAGGAGGACGAGGAGACCACCCGGCTGGGTGGGAAGCCAGTTGATCTGAGTCCCCGCCGGAGTCCGGATGATGGTGACCAGATGAGCCACCAGGTACCCGGCGAATGTGGCAACCACGAACACCACCCCACCCATGGTGGGGATCCCCTGTTTGTGGGAGTGGCTGACCAGTTCCTCCTGGATGAATTGGCCGATGCTCCGCCTCTCCAGGATCTTGATCAGCCACGGGGTCCCGAAGATCGAGACGATGAGACCGACCGCCGCCGATATCAGCAATGAGATCACGGTCTAATCCTCATATCGTTTTCTCCGGAATTGGTGGAACTCCGCAACCCGGCAAGGGCCTCGCGGGCGACGGCCCGGTCGTCGAACGGGATGAATTGACCGCCGATCTCCTGGTTCGGCTCGTGCCCCCGTCCCAGGAGCAGGACGATGTCACCGGGGGAGGCTGCACGGATCGCCAGTTCGATCGCCTTGCGGCGGTCCACCTCAACGATCATCTCGGTTCCCTCCGGGACGCCGGCAACCACCGACCGGATGATCTCCTCGGGGTCTTCCGAACGGGGATTGTCGCTGGTGATAACGGCGAGGTCGGCCGCGGCCACCTCGGCTCCCATAATCGGACGCTTGTCACGGTCCCGATCCCCGCCGGCACCGACCAGTGCAATGAGACGTTCGGGATTGAGATTGCGGGCGTTCTCGACGGTGAGCCGGACCCCTTCGGGTGTGTGTGCGTAGTCGACGATCACCGTCACCGGATCGTCCCCGGAGACCTTCTCGAAACGCCCGGGAACACCTGTAAGGGTATGCAGTCCACTGATCACGTCGTCGAACCGGAGACCGGCGGCGAGAGCACAGACGGCAGCCATCACCGCGTTGTCCACGTTGAACGACCCCACTAATGCCAGTTCGACCCGATCCGAGCCCCATGGTGTGATCAGATCGAAGGAGGTTCCAGTCGCGGAAGGAACCCGGTTCGCCCCACGGGCGTCACCATCCGGCCCGACCGTGATGACTTTGCCTTCTGCCCGGGATGCAAGTCCGGGACCGACCGGGTCGTCGATGTTGACCACCGCGGTGGCGTACTCGTACTCGGTGAAGAGGGTCTCCTTGGCGGCAAGGTAGCTCTCCATGTCACCGTGGAAGTCGAGGTGGTCCTGCGACAGGTTGGTGAAGGCGACCACTTCGAACCGGGTTCCCAGGACCCGGGCCAGGGAGAGGGCGTGTGAGGACACCTCGGCGGCGACCAGCGCACAGCCCATGTCCCTCATCTCGCCGAGAAGACGTTGAAAGTCACTCGACTCCGGTGTCGTCCGCTCCGATTTGAAGGTGTGATCCCCCACCCGGGTCTCGATGGTTCCGATCAGACCGCAGGTGAGGCCGCTACCGCGCACCAGGGACTCGATGAAGTGGGTGACCGTCGTCTTCCCGTTGGTGCCGGTGACACCGATCAGTTTCATGTGACGGGATGGGTCTCCATGGACAATTGCGGCCAGCGGTCCCATCGCCCGGCGAGTGTCGGGGACGATCAGCTGCGGCACGGTCACATTCATGGGTTGTTCAACACACACCGCACCGGCACCTGAACCGACGGCGTTGTCGACGAAACGATGACCGTCGCTGGTGGCTCCACGGATCGCCACGAACAGGGTCCCCGTCTTCACCTGGCGGGAGTCGTGAGTGACGTCATCGACGACCACGGTGCCGTCGCCGACCAATTCGGCGCCGACCCTGGAGGCCAGCTCCAGCACGCTGCTACCGGTCATGGGCGTCCGGGGTGATACCGAGGCGATGGAGTGCCTGCTCCATCACCCGGGCGAAAATGACCGCTGCCGAGCGTCCACCTGTCCGGACATCCTGGGCCGGGTTGTCCAATACCACCGCCACCACGACCTTGGGATCTGTGATCGGAGCCATACCGACGAACGAGGCCCTGGTGTCTTCGACGTACTCGCCGTTGATCAGCTTGCGTGCGGTACCCGTCTTCCCGCCGACGCGATATCCCTCGACCTGTGCGGCAGTACCGGTGCCCTCCTCGACCGCCCGGGCGAGAAGTTCACGCATCAGCCGGGC
>CAYNSP010000041.1:0-12836 GCA_964400035.1 uncultured Acidimicrobiaceae bacterium
CGACCTCACGGTCGGTCCGCTCGCTGCGGTCCTTGATCTCCTTCTCGACTTCCTTACGACGGGCGTTGATCTCCTGGGTCTTGGCACCGGCCTCTTCCATACGGCCGAGCTCATCTTCCAGAGCCTGCAGACGCACCTCATGCCACTCGCTGAACTCGGCCCGGACGATCTCGATCTCGTCGCGCATCGCCTGCTCGAGCTCGGGGAGGTCCTTCTGACGCTTCTCGTCGTCGACGGAAGTGATGATGTAGCTGGCGAAGTAGATGACCTTCTCCAGCTCCTTAGGCGACATGTCGAGCAGGTAGCCGAGACGGCTGGGAACACCCTTGAAGAACCAGATGTGAGTCACCGGGGCAGCGAGCTCGATGTGTCCCATCCGCTCGCGACGAACCTTGGCCCGGGTGACTTCGACACCGCAGCGCTCGCAGATGATCCCCTTGTAGCGGATCCGCTTGTACTTGCCGCAGTAGCACTCCCAGTCGCGCTGCGGACCGAAGATCCGTTCGTCGAACAGACCTTCCTTCTCGGGTCGCAGGGTCCGGTAGTTGATCGTCTCCGGCTTCTTCACCTCACCGTACGACCAGGCGCGGATCTGGTCACTCGAGGCGAGACCGATCTTCAGTTCGTCAAACAGTTGCTGCATGTGCTCTCTTCGCTCGCTCTAACTCACTCACGTAATTCATTCAGAAGAATCAAGTCTCTCGGGGCGGGAAAGGTCGATTCCAAGTGTCTCCACCGATCGATAGCCCTCTTCCTCAAGCTCCCTGAGCTCGACTTCCTCACCGGCGGCCAGCATCTCCACATTGAGGCAGAGACTCTGCATCTCCTTGACCAGCACCCGGAACGATTCCGGAATCCCGGGCTCGGGGATGTTGTCGCCCTTGACGATGGCCTCGTACACCTTCACCCGACCCTGAACATCGTCGGACTTGATGGTGAGAAGCTCCTGGAGGGCGTATGCGGCTCCATAGGCTTCGAGCGCCCAGACCTCCATCTCACCGAACCGCTGGCCACCGAACTGAGCCTTACCACCCAGTGGCTGCTGGGTGATCATGCTGTACGGGCCTGTGGAACGGGCGTGGATCTTCTCGTCGACGAGGTGAACCAGCTTCAGCATGTAGATGTGGCCCACGGTCACCGGGGTGTCGAAGGGTTCACCGGTGCGTCCGTCGAAGAGGATGGCCTTGCCATCGGGGGCGACCAGACGCTCGCCATCCCGGTTGGGATGAGCATTGGCGATGACCTGCATGATCTCGTCCTCGCGGGCACCGTCGAAGACGGGCGTGGCGATATTGGTCCATGGCGGTACACCGACGGCGGCCGGGGAGTTGCCCTCGAACGGCTGCCACCCCTGAGATGCGGCCCATCCCAAGTGGGTTTCGAGTACCTGGCCCAGGTTCATTCGGGACGGGACACCCATCGGGGAAAGGATGATGTCGACCGGGGTTCCATCGGGGAGGAACGGCATTTCCTCCTCGGGAAGCACCTTGGAGATGACACCCTTGTTCCCGTGGCGTCCGGCCAGCTTGTCACCCTCTGAGATCTTGCGCTGGGTTGCGACGTAGATCCGGACCAGTTCGTTCACTCCCGGCTGGAGGTCATAACCCTCCGAGCGGCGGAACACCTTGACCGCGATGACCTTGCCCTGCTCCCCATGGGGGACCTTGAGCGAGGTGTCACGGACCTCACGGGCCTTCTCACCGAAGATCGCCCTGAGGAGACGCTCCTCGGGGGTCAGTTCGGTCTCACCCTTCGGGGTCACCTTCCCGACCAGGTAGTCACCGGGGCCGACTTCGGCGCCGACCCGGATGATGCCTTCGGCATCGAGGTTTGCCAGGACCTCTTCGGGGACGTTGGGGATGTCACGGGTGATTTCCTCGGCACCGAGCTTGGTGTCGCGGGCATCGATCTCGTGCTCCTCAATGTGGATCGAGGTGAGGTAGTCGTCCTTGACCAGCTTCTCGCTAATGATGATGGCGTCCTCGAAGTTGTGGCCCTGCCACGGCATGAACGCCACCAGCAGGTTCCTACCGAGGGCAAGCTCACCGCCCTGGGTCGAGGGCCCGTCTGCGAGCACCGAACCGACCTTTACACTGTCACCCTCACGGACGATCGCCTTGTGGTTCATGCAGGTGCCCTGATTGGAACGGGCGAACTTCTCCAACGGGTAGGTGTGACGCTTGTTGGTGCCCTTCTCCTTGACCACGATGTAGTCACCGGTCACCTCGACGACCTCGCCTTCCACTCCGGAGATCACCATGTCACCGGAGTCCTGGGCGGCCCTGGCTTCGACACCGGTTCCGACCAGCGGAGCCTCCGCAGTCAGAAGCGGCACGGCCTGACGCTGCATGTTTGAACCCATGAGGGCACGGTTGGCGTCGTCGTGCTCAAGGAACGGGATCAGGGATGTCGACACCGACACGATCTGCTTCGGGGAGACATCCATGTAGTCGACTTCTTTGGGATCGACATACTCGACCTCGGCCCCGGTACGACCGGTGCGACGGACCAGCACCCTCTTGTTAGCGAACGATCCGTCCTCCTTGAGCGGCGCGTTGGCCTGGGCGATGACGTATCGCTCCTCCTCGATCGCGGTCAGGTACTCCACCTTCTTGGTGACGACACCCTTCTCGACCTTGCGATAGGGGGTTTCGATGAATCCGAACTCGTTGACCCGTGCGTACGAGGCAAGAGAGCCGATGAGACCGATGTTCGGCCCCTCGGGTGTCTCGATCGGGCACATACGGCCGTAGTGCGACGAGTGGACGTCACGGACCTCGAACCCGGCGCGCTCACGGGAGAGACCACCCGGGCCGAGTGCGTTGAGACGGCGGCGGTGGGTGAGCCCTGCCAGCGGGTTGGGCTGGTCCATGAACTGACTGAGCTGGGAGGTTCCGAAGAACGTCTTGATCTCGGTGGTCAGCGGACGGATGTTGATCAGGCTCTGGGGGGTGATCGCCTCCGGATCCTGGGTGGTCATGCGCTCGCGCACAACTCTCTCCAACCTGGTCAGACCGACCCGGACATGGTTCTGGATCAGTTCACCGACGGTGCGGATGCGACGGTTGCCGAAGTGATCGATGTCGTCGACCGAGATCGCCACCTCTTTCCCGGTGTGGGTGGTCATGGTCGACTGGCCTGCGTGCAGGGCCACCAGGTAGCGGATGGCGTCGACGATGTCCTCGTTCCGGAGCATCTGAAGCCCTTCGGCCCGGTAGTCCTTCGGCGAGTTCTCGCCGAACTTCTGGGCCATCTTGTAACGCCCCACCCGGGTCAGGTCATAGCGCTTGACGTTCCGAAAAAGGGTGTTGACCAGGCTCTTTGCAGACTCAACCGTGGTCGGCTCGCCGGGGCGAAGCTTCCGGTACAGGTCGAGCAGTGCCTCCTCACGATCGGTGACGGTGTCCCGTTCGATCGTGTTCTGGATCGAAGGGGCGTTGCCGAACATGGCGAGGATCTCCTCGTCGGTCTCGGCGATATCGAGGGCCTTGAGGAAAGAGGTGACGTACTGACGGCGCTTGCGATCGACACGGACACCGATGGTGTCCTTCTTGTCGGTGTCGAACTCGATCCAGGCACCACGACCCGGGATGATCTTGCCTGAGTAGATCATCTTGTCGGATGTCTTGTCCTTGGTGACGTCGAAGTAGATGCCCGGTGAACGAACCAGCTGGGACACGATGACCCGCTCGGTGCCGTTGATGATGAAGACACCCTTGTCAGTCATGATCGGGAAGTCGCCAAGGAACACTTGCTGCTCCTTGATCTCACCGGTGGCACGGTTGACGAACCGGGCGGTGACGAACAGGGGTTGGGCGTAGTTCGCATCACGCTCACGGGCCTCTTCGAGGCTCATCAGCGGTTCGGCGAACCGATGATCTATGAGTTCGAGGGCGAGGGTGCCGGTGAAGTCCTCGATCGGGTTGATCTCGTTGAAGATCTCACGGAGACCTTCATCGAGAAACCACTGGAATGACTCATGCTGGACAGCCAGCAGGTCAGGAAGGGGTAGAACTTCGGGGATTTTTCCAAATGAGAAGCGCTCAGCCACGCGCGAAACCAACAGCTGCCTCCTTGAGGTCGTGTGTAAGGGAGTGACGCAAGAAACAGCATGCTAACACATGGTCGGCATGACTCAAAAAGACAGCTTCACTTGAGAGAGGGCCGATCAGGCGACTGATCCGGGCCTCTCCGGTCCCCATGGGACTGCGAGCATCCTATCCACAATTTCAGGAACAGGTCAAGGGTATGGGGTACCTATGTGGAGGGTCTGGTCTTGGAGGGAACGCCTGCCCCCTACCCACGCCCTTCGGGTGCGGGCTACTCGATTGCCGGGCTGTCGCCGAAGCCGAGGACATACATGGCGAAGAGAAAGCCGGCGAAAACGATGGCGGCAATGATCAGACCCATCAACCAGGGTGGAATTGATCGTCGCGGGCGGGCCATGGTTCGGAGAGTAGCCGGTAGCCTTGCCGACTCAACATGGCAAAACAGGTTCGCAAGACCATCGGCTGGCGTGAGTGGGTGCAGCTACCTGAACTCGGAATCCACGAGCTGAAAGCCAAGATCGACACCGGCGCCGACAACTCTTCGCTCCACGCCTTCAACATGCACCGGTTCGAGAAGGACGGAGTCCCCTATATCCGATTCGACATCCACCCGAGGCAGCGGAAGCGGAAGCCGTCGCTGACCTGTGAGGCTGAGTTGGTCATGGAGCGAAAGGTGAAGAACCCGGGTGGGAGGACCGAGTTGCGCCCGGTGATCAGGACGACACTGATAGTGGCCGGAAGGGAGATCGACGCTCTGGTGAACCTGACGACGCGGGACGAGATGACTTTTCGCCTCCTCCTGGGCCGGCGGACGATTAGAAATCACTTCCTGGTCGACCCCGGCCGGAGTTATGTGGGTTCGCGACCTACGAGAATGGAAGACACATGAAGATCGCCATCCTGTCCCGGAGCGCAAGCCTGTATTCGACGGCGCGTCTCAGAGAGGCCGCACTGGCCCGGGGGCATGAGGCCCCGGTGGTCGACTATCTGCGCTGCTACATGGACATAACCGCCCGGAGCGCCCGTGTCCTCTATCGAGGAGACGAGGTGAAGCCGATGGCGGTCATCCCCAGGATCGGGGCCACCTACACGTTCTATGGGATGGCGGTCGTCAGGCAGTTCGAGGCCGCTGGCGTCTACACGATCAACAGTTCTGACGCCATCGGGAGAAGCCGGGACAAGTTGAGTGCACTCCAGTTGCTGTCGCGTGCCGGTGTCGGCCTCCCCACAACCAGCTTCGCCCATTCCACCCAGGACATCGACGGGATCCTCGACGTGATCGGTGGCCCCCCGGTCGTGGTCAAGCTTCTCGAAGGCACCCAGGGGGTGGGAGTGGTCCTCGCCGAGACCCGCAAAGCCGCCGAGTCGGTGATCGGCGCCTTCCGTCAGATGGACGCCAACTTCATCGTCCAGGAGTACATCAAGGAGGCGGCAGGTTCGGACATCCGTGCCTTCGTCGTCGGTGGGAAGGTGGTCGCAGCGATGAGACGGACCGGAGCCCCCGGAGACTTCCGGTCCAATCTGCATCGTGGAGGAACGGCCGAGGCGGTGAAGCTGACCCCCAAGGAGCGATCAACTGCGGTTAGAGCTGCCAGGGCGATGGGCCTCAACGTCGCCGGTGTCGACATCCTTCAGTCGGACGAGGGACCGCTGGTCCTCGAGGTGAACTCGTCACCGGGTCTCGAAGGGATCGAAGGGGCCAGCGGCGTCGACATCGCCGATTTGATCATCGAGTACATCGAGGACAACGCCGAGGCGTAGCGCTCGTACCCAGTACCCACGAACAGCTTCGTCCTCCAAGCCTCAGGTTTGGGGGAAGGGGCGCACGGCGCAGGCGTGGGGTAGGGGCAGTCGCTCCCCCCACCAACCCAGACGTACCTACGAAGCCCTTCGGGTTTCCTCCAACCAGCGACGGCGGATGGCACGGCGCTCACGCGCGGTGTGCCCACCCCAGATACCTTCGGTCTGGTTTGTCTCGATCGCCCAGCTGAGACATTCGTCAGCTACCGGGCAAGTCGCGCACACAGCTTTCGCCTGTGCGATTCCTCTCAGGTCATCCTTATCCGGGAAGAACGAAACCTCATTGCGCACGTCGTAGCACGCTGCGGCCTCTCTCCACGGTGTAACTGTCAGATCAATCATCAGTCCCCCTTAACGGGTAGACACCTGTCAACGCCAACAGGGTCCGGTTCGTTCCCGAAACGCGAAAACTGTGGTGCCCCCTGGCCACGTTGGGGAAAGGGGCACGGTGTTCCGTAGCGTTGTGCCGGGCGACAGAGTGCACACATACCGCACTTGGTACCCCGGATCGGCAGCCGGAAAACGTTCGATCAGAACTGGTAGGGATCCGGCACCGCACCGGGCTCCAAACGACGCAGTTCCATCCGCGCCACCGACCGGCGATGCACCTCGTCGGGACCGTCAGCGATCTGCAGCCACCGACCCATCGCATACATCGATGCGATCGGAAAGTCGTCGGTGAATCCGGCAGCACCGAACACCTGGATCGCACGATCTGCCACCCAGGTGAGCACTGCCGGGGCAACCACCTTGATGGCGGCGATCTCGGTACGGGCTCCCTTGGTTCCATGCCGATCGATCAGCCACGCCGTCTTGAGGACCAGCAGCCTGGCCTGCTCAATCTGGATCCGGGCATTGGCGATCCACTCCTGGATCACACCCTGCTCGGATAGCGGCTTGCCGAATGTCTCCCGGGCCTGAGACCGCTGGATCATCAGGTCGAGGCATCTTTCGGCGGCACCGATCGCCCGCATGCAGTGGTGGATCCTCCCCGGACCGAGTCGAGCCTGGGCAATGGCGAAGCCTCCGCCCTCCTCACCGAGGAGATTGGTCACCGGAACCCTTACCCCGTCGAAAAGGATCTGGGGGTGTCCCCCGCGATCCTGGTAGCCGAACACATCAGGTGCCCGTTCCACAACAACACCGGGAGTGTCCATCGGGACGATCACCATCGACTGGCGACGGTGCGGATCGGCATTCGGATTGGTCACACCCATCACGATCGACACCTTGCACCGTTCGGAGGCGGCTCCGGATGAGAACCACTTCCGACCGGTGATCACCCACTCGTCACCATCACGCTCGATACGGGTGCGGATGTTGGTCGCGTCCGAACTGGCGACGTCTGGCTCAGTCATCGAGAAGCAGGAACGGATCTCGCCTTCCAGAAGTGGATTGAGCCACACCTCCTTCTGCTCGGGGGTCCCGAACATGTGGAAGATCTCCATATTGCCCGTGTCGGGGGCCGAGCAGTTGAGTGCCTCCGGAGCAAGCTCGGGACTCCTCCCCGTGATCTCAGCCAGCGGGGCGTACTCGGCGACACTCAGACCGGCGCTATCTTCCGCGTCGGGGAGGAAAAGATTCCACAACCCTCGGGAACGTGCGGCTGCCTTCAACTCCTCGACCACGGGGGGATGGAAATGCGGGTTACCGGACGCCTCCATCTGCTCCCGGTAGACGCTCTCTGCCGGGTAGACGTGGGAGTCCATGAATTCGAGAAGGGTTTCCCTGAGGGTTTCGACCCGGTCGCTATAGGAGAAGTCCATCAGCGAAAGTTAGCCGTGCTCGTCCCGGTCGGGTTCCTCGGGAGCCGGGTCTGTGTCGTAGCTGAGTTCGGGGAGACCACGCGGGGCGCTGGTTCTGTCGGGTGCCGGCATCAGCTCGGCGAGGAGCATCCACCCGGCCAGGATGGCGAGGAAGAACAGGCCGAGTTGAATAGCCAGGATCAGCGCAATCGCCGAGGTAACGGCGAATACGACCTTGGCCACCCGTTCCGCGTTGCGGGGAAAGAGCTTGGCGAGGAGCGAGATGAGAAGGTGCCCGCCGTCGAGCGGACGGATCGGCAGCCAGTTGAGGATCCCCCAGAAGAAGTTGACGTAAATGAGCAGCGGGAGGGCTCGATCGACGATCGGGTTTCCGAACGGCCCCCAGAAATGCCAGACCGCGAACACCGCCCCACCGAGGATGAATCCCGCCACCGATCCGGCCGCCGAGACCACGGCTCGCCTCCCGGGTGGAAGATCCCCCTGCGGAACCCCCCAGCGGGTCAGACCACCGAGGCCATTGAGTTCCACCTCCACGACGGCACCGAACGACCGGGCGGTGAGGGCGTGGCCGAACTCGTGGATAAGGACGGATACGAACACGATCCCCACCCAGGCCACCATGAGGCGCCAGTCGGTGAGCTCGTTGATCCAGCCCAGGACCAGCGCGATGACCAGGAAAGTCGGATGGACCTTGACCGGTATGTCGAACAGTCGGAAAGTGGGCAAGCCTCCATGATGGCCGATCCGTCCCGGGTCCGCTGCGCAAGCACCCTGTAGGCTGGCCCCATGCACGACGACCTCAAGGCGGCAGTGGCCGCCGACATGCCCCGCCTCAAGAACATCCTCTCCGATCTAATCCGAATGAAATCCGTCAGTGCCCCCGGATTCGATCCGGGTGAGGTACGGACAGCCGCCGAGTCGATCGTGGCCATGCTCGATGACCAGGGCTTCCAGAACGCTCAACTCCTGGAGAGCTCAAAGGGTCACCCGGCCGTCTTCGCCGAGATCCCGGCACCACCCGGGGCACCGACACTCCTCCTCTACGCACACTACGACGTCCAGCCAGCCGGGCCGGCCGAAGCCTGGGAGACAGGGCCCTTCGAGCCTTTCGAGAAGAACGGTCGGATCTACGGCCGTGGCGCGTCAGACAACAAGGCCGGTGTGGTCATGCATTTGGGGGCGATCGCAGCCCACGAGGGCAACCCGCCGGTAGGCGTGCAGATCTTCTTCGAAGGTGAAGAAGAGGCTGGATCTTTCGGGCTCTCCGAGATCCTGGAGAAGTACTCGGACTTGATCAAACCCGACGTGATCGTGATCGGCGACGGTGGTAACTGGATGGTCGGTGTACCCGCCATCCTCACCCGGCTCCGTGGGGTCGTCGGGGTGAAGTTCGAACTGAAGGTTCTCGAAGCGGCCCAGCACTCCGGACAGTTCGGCGGTGCCGTGCCGGATGCGCTGATCGCCCTCTCCCGGTTGGTGGCCACCCTCCACAATGACGACGGGTCGGTGGCCATTGCGGGGCTCGTCGATGACGAGCTCGAGGACGCCCAACCTTTACCCGAGGACTTCCTGCGCGAGATCGCCCGAACCGTCGACGGTCTCCAACTGATCGGCCAGGGTTCGATCCCCTCACGTCTGTGGTCGCGTCCGGCCGTATCGGTACTGGCCATCGATGCCCCGCCGACAGCCGAGGCGATCAACCAGTTGGTCCCTTCGACGCGGGCCAAGGTGAGTCTGCGAACCGCACCCGGACAGGACCGCCAAGCCGCCCTCGATGCCCTCAAGGAACACCTCAAGGCAAACGTGCCGTGGGGTGCCGAACTCACCTTCATCTACGAGGAGTCCGGCGATGCCACGGTGATCGACACCGACAACTACGCGGTCGAGTCATGGAAGGAAGCCTTCTCCGAGGCTTACCGGACCGAAACGGTGGAGATGGGTGCCGGTGGGTCCATCCCGTTCATCCAGACCTTCAAGGAGCTCTATCCGGGGGCACCGATCCTGGTTATCGGTTGCGGCGACCCCACCTCCTCGATCCACGCACCTAACGAAAGCCAGGACGTGTCAGACATCGAGAAGGCGACGCTGGCCGAGGCGATCGCCTTCCGGCTCATCGCCGACAGGTTCCCGGGGGCCTAACCGGATCCTTTGAATCCTGACTGTCGCCAGGCCTCGTAGACCACGATGGCCACCGCATTCGATAGGTTGATGGATCGGACCCCGGCGACCATGGGGAGTCGAAGCCGGGCGGTTACCCAGGGTTCGGCCTTGACGTTTTCGGGGAGACCGACCGACTCCCGACCGAACAGGAAACTGTCGCCGGGAGCGAAATCGACCTCGGTGTAAGGGAGTTCTCCGTCGACGGTGAAGGCGAAGACCCTTCCCGGATTGGCGGTCTCCCGCCACGCCGGTAGATCGGAATGGACCGTGTACACGGCGCGATCTCGATAGTCCATCCCGGCCCTGCGGAGCTTGGCATCGTCGAGGTCAAAACCCAGCGGCTCGATGAGATGGAGCCGACACCCGGTCACCGCGCACAGACGCATGGCATTCCCGGTGTTGGGTGGGATCTCGGGGTTATGGAGCACAACCTCGAACATCAGTGGAGATCAAAGAGCCGCAGGTGGGTGTCTTCGGCTTCCCGGAGCCCGTCGTAGTCGACCTCGATGGCGAGGAGGCCCCGTGCATCGGCGAGGACTCGTGCCTGGGGGGCAATGGTCTGGGCGACGAACATCCCACGGACGGGTGCGAGGCGGGAATCGTTGTCGAGACGTTCCACATAGCGGGCCAACTGTTCGACCCCATCGATCTCCCCGCGTCGCTTCACCTCGACCGCCACGGTGCGCCCATCCCGATCGGCGCAGAGCAGGTCGACGGGACCGATGTCGGTCGGATACTCGCGCCGGATCAGGGTGAGTCCGTCTTCCAACACCCAGGGCTGGGAGGCAAGGAGTTCCTGGAGGTGGGCTTCCACGCCGTCTTTCTGCAGGCCCGGGTCGACACCGAGGTCGTGGGTCACGTCCTCGAGGATCTCCCGGATCCAGATGGTCAGGGTCTCGCCTTTGCCATTCGACACCACCCAACGGTCCTCGAAGGTCTCGACCACATTCGGGGCAACCATCCAGTTGAGGGGTTTGGACGCGTTCCCATCCGAGTGGATCGCCAGGGTCCCGTCAGCCTTCACCATGATCAGTCGGGTGGCCTCGGGAAGATGGGCGGTCAACCGACCCGAGTAGTCCACGCTGCAACGGGCGATGACGAGTCTCATCGGCGGGGCTTCCGGGGCATCCCGTCTGACTCTAAACGCCGCACCCGGTGAGAGCATCCGGGGCGGTGGCTGGCAGCTCACAACCCATACCAGGAGCGCGAGAGCCAAACCGGACCCATATCCAGGGCGGCAGGTGGTGGGTAGACTCGGCTCTTCGATGCCGATCGTCACACCAGAGAGATACCGGGAGATGTTCGACGCCGCCCGCACCGGCGGTTACGCGTATCCGGCAATCAACGTCACGTCGTCCAGCACCATCCTCGCCGCCCTGGAAGGGTTTTCCGAAGCCGGGTCCGACGGGATCATCCAGATCTCGTATGGCGGGGGTGAGTTCGCCTCGGGCCAATCCAACAAGAACATGGCCCTCGGCGCGCAAGCACTGGCCGAGTTCGCCAACGTCGTCGCACCCCAGTACCCGGCCAATGTGGCGATCCACACCGACCACTGTCCGCCCGACCGCGTGGACGGCTTCATCCGACCGCTTCTGGAGGTCTCCCGTCAACGTCGCCAATCAGGGCTACCACCTCTGTTCCAGAGCCACATGCTCGACGCATCCGAGCTTCCCATGGAGGACAATCTCGGTCTGGCCTCAGAGCTTCTGGACGCATGTTCCGACCTCGACATCATCCTCGAGCTGGAGATCGGGATCGTCGGCGGCGTCGAGGATGCCACCGACAACGAAGACGTCGATCGCTCAAAGATGTACACCTCGCCTGAGGACATGGTCAGGGTGTCCGAGGTCCTCGGCACGTTCGACCGGGGCCGATACCTGCTGGCTGCGGTCTTCGGCAACGTCCACGGTGTCTACAAACCCGGCGCGGTGAAGCTCGATCCGAAGATCCTGCGCGACGGTCAGGCGGCGGTGGAGGAGCGTTTCGGTGCCGATGCCCGCCACTACCTGGTCTTCCACGGTGGCAGCGGGTCGGCGCCCGAGGAGATACATGAGACCCTGGGCTACGGAGTGGTGAAGATGAACATCGACACCGACACCCAGTACGCCTACACCCGTCCCATCGCCGACCACATGTTCTCCAACTACTCAGGGGTGCTCAAGGTGGACGGGGATGTGGGTGACAAGAAGACCTACGACCCGCGGTCATACCTTCGTAAGGCGGAGACCGGTATGGCGGCCCGTGTGGTCGAGGCCTGCGAGATGCTCAAATCGGCAGGGAGGACTATCGGGTGAGTGTCTGGCGACCCCCTGCGGTCTATCGGTGCATCGACTGCGGCGGGGAAGCCCACCTGATCTCCTACATCCCGGAGGAGGGTGAAATCGAGCCGGACACCCCCTTCGCTTACAGATGCTCAGACTGCATGGAACGCTTCGACGTCATCTGGGGCGACACCGGCGACTCCGAACCTCTTCTGTGAGGGTTTCTCACGGCTATCCCGGAAAAAACCCGCACAGAACGGGATTCAGGCCCAGCGAGGAATGCGAAAGCCGTCCGGGTCGAACCCCACCCCGGCACAGAACTCTCTGAAGCGGGGCTCTGGAACGCCCTTCCACTCGAGGTCGTCGAGTGATTCCTTGATCGGAACGTCGAGCCGCAACGTGGTCAGCTCCCGGTACAGATAGGCGGTATCCCGCATCCCGGCGAGGGTTGCTGCCAGCTTGTCCGCCCCACGGAGACTCAGGTCCCACTCCGCCGGGTCATCCGGTATGAGCTCCAGCTTCAGATACCTGGCGAGAACCGCGGCGGCAGACTTGGCCCCCCAACCGGGCAGACCGGGGACACCGTCGGCCGTGTCACCGACGAGAGCGAGATAGTCGGGTATGGACTCCGGACGGATCCCGAACTTCTCGATCACGGCCGCCTCGTCCATGACCTTCTGTTCCCGACGGTTATACGTGACAATCCGATCCCCCAGCACCACCTGGCACATGTCCTTGTCGGGGCTGAGGATGATCACCTGTTCGACATCGTCGACCCATCGCACCGCTGCCGCCGCCAA
>CAYNSP010000041.1:12936-14077 GCA_964400035.1 uncultured Acidimicrobiaceae bacterium
GATGGTACGTGAACCTCACCCGCACGATGAGGGCATCGCGGTGAATCCGGTCTGAACCTGGAATCCGATCGTTCCCCCTGCGTAGGTGAGACCGCCTCCGACCATTCGGTTCCAGTTGGCACCCCGGACCGTGAACACACGGAACGGATCACTCGCCCCAACCAGACACATGTTGTAGGCGGTGGAGAATCCGGTCACCTTCCACGGCGACCACCACGTCCCACCTGGAACCCAAACCGTTCCATCGCTGTCCACATCAGCCGAGAACATCGGGTAGCTGTCGGCCATGCCACTGGTGTGATCGGCGTAACCGGATGGCAGCATCTTGGAAAGGTCGAATCTGATCTCCCACGGGAACGGTTCGACATCGGGATCACCGGCAAGTCCGAAGCTGACGTGATAGTTCGTGCCGTGGAAGCTGTAGCTGACGTCGGTCAACCAGCATTCACCGGATTGCGCAGCGGGTGCTCCCGCCGGATAGCAGTCGATGCCAAGCCACTCCGATTCTGAAGGAGCCGTGGTGGTGGTTACCCAGTTGCCCGCCTCGACCCTCACCGATGCATGCACCCGATCACGCCAGGCGGCTGCGGATGGCACGACGCTCAGGGTCATCAAGGCGGCCGACAACAGGCCGAACAGGACCAAACGTATCCGGGCCATCATTCCGAGCTCCCTTCCCGACGTGTCGCCCTGACAATCAGGATCCCACCGCCGATCAGGGTTCCCGCCCAGATGGCGGCGCTCAGGCCTTCGAAACCGGTGAAAGGCAGGTCCGGGTCGCCGACCCCACGAAGAACGATCTGCCCGGTGGCAAGACCGGTTCCGCCCGCAGCGACATCCCCTGGAAGCGTCGCGGTGACCCTGACGACAACCTCCCCTGCTGCAATTGATCGTCCGGTCATTGCTACTGCATCAACGCAGTCAGGCTGACAGATCTCGACCCGGAGGCTGGCTGATCCGAGGATACCGGTACGACTCGTCCAATCGAAACCGGCGAACTGTGACTCGCGCTCGACCGTGAGGGTCAGGGTGTCGACTCCGGGGACTCCGGGCATCAGGTTGGCGAAGGTGACGACCACCAAATGATCGCGGGCGACCGCGGCGGTCTGGAACAGCAACGCCAGTACTACGGCGACAAAAA
>CAYNSP010000042.1:0-14011 GCA_964400035.1 uncultured Acidimicrobiaceae bacterium
CGCTCATCCGTCCGGATCTCACCGGGAAGGCCGTTTCGATCGACGCCCACCACTGTGACGGGAATACCAACTCGATTCAGATAGGCGGCGGTCTCGAGGACCGCGTCGTGCTCGGTCGCAACGGTGACCACCCCGGTTCTCCGACCACGGTGCAGGGTGGGTCCCTTGAGCGCCAGGTTGTCCGACTCGGTTCCTCCAGAGGTGAAGACAACTTCCATCGGAGATGCGCCGATCAAATATCCGATTCTCTCCCGTGCATCCTCCAGGGCGTTCTTGGCGCGTCTCGACACTTCATGCACACCTGACGGGTTGCCGAATTCGCCAGCGAGGAAAGGCTCCATGGCTTCCCGGACACCGGGGCGCATCGGCGTTGTGGCGGCGTGGTCAAGATAGATCATCTGTCACCACCATTGTCGCAGCCCGGCAGCGTTTACATCTCTTGCGTGTGCACAGAGCGGGCTGTGCAGCGGGTCTGTGCACACGCAGGCCACTCCCGTGTGCACAGACCGGGGTTCTACCTGGGTCTGTGCACACGCACGGGACTTTCACTTACCGGAGAAGTCTGCCTGACGTTTCTCGATGAATGCGTTGATGCCTTCGACGGCGTCCTCGGAGGCGAAGGCTGTCTGAAACGCCTCCCGCTCTGCCTCCATCCCCTCGACAAGGGGGGAACCCCAACCACGGGCCATCGCCCGTTTCGCCGCAGCGAGCGCAACCGTGGGCATCGAAGCCCACCTGGCGGCATCTTCGAGGGCCAGATCGAGGAGTTCATCGACCGGCGCCACCTTGTCGGCGTACCCGATCGCAAGTGCCTCTTCGGCGACCACATGCCGGCCGGAAAAGACGAGTTCCTTGGCCTTTTGGAAACCGACGAGACGGGCCAGACGTTGGGTTCCACCCGCCCCCGGGATGATCCCGAGGAGGATTTCCGGCTGACCGATACGCGAGTCGTCGGCGACATATCTGAAGTCACAACCCATCGACAACTCGCATCCACCACCAAGTGCGAACCCGTGAACCGCAGCGATGGTTGGTTTGGCCAGCCCTTCGAGGATGGCGATCGCCTCGACCAGTGACCAGGCAGAACGCTCCTTTGAGCCCGAATCCAGAGTCTCTTTGAAGGCTTTGATGTCGGCCCCCGCAGCAAAGTGCGGCCGACCTGTCACCACCACCGCCCGTATCGCCGGATCTTCGCAGGCGGTGAACGCCTCCTTGAGTTCGTCGGCGACAAGTGCCGAAAGGGCGTTTACCGGGGGACGATCGAGTTCGACCAACGCCACCGCACCGTCGACACTCAGTTTGACGTGTTCCATGGGGTCGGACGTTAGACCCGTGATCGGGCGGCGGGAAGGTCACGCATCGTCGGTCGTCGCTCCGGTGGCAACGGTTCGATACGCATCCTCCCGTCAACCACACAGATGCCCTGCCCGGGTGGCAGAACTTTGACCGGGTTGAGATCCATCTCGACCAGCTCGGGGATGGCACTGATCATTCCTGAGACCCTGAGCAGGGCGGACTCAAGACCCGCCATATCACCCTCGGGCTGGTTCCTGTAACCCTCCAGCAGCTTGTGCCCTTTGGTCTCCCTGATCATCTCGGTCACATCGACATCGGTAAGCGGGTGGATCCGGAAGGCGACATCTTTGAGCAACTCCACGTATACGCCGCCAAGCCCGAACACCACCAGCGGACCGAAATTGGGATCCTGAGCCATTCCGATGAGAACCTCGTGACCACCGGGGACGTACTCCTGAACCAGTACACCATCGGGTTCGAAGACGACACCGCTTACCTGCTCAAAAGCCTTCCGGACCGCCGGCTCGCCTTCGACACCCAGAACCACACCACCCACATCTGACTTGTGGAGTGCCCGGTCGGAGACGACTTTGAGCACCAACGGCCCGGGTACTTCGGCGGCCACTGCAAGCGCCTCCTCCACGGTCGTGGTCATCCTGGTGATCGGTGTTCGCAGACCTGCCGCTCGCAGACATGCATCCACTTCTTCGGGGGTCAGCCAACCACCTTCCGCACCGAATCGGTCGAGGGCATCGTCGACGATCCGACGGATCTCCACCACCGGCTCGTCCTCCAACCGGACTTCGATCCCCGGATCCCGTAACCGCCACTCCCCATGCTCCCCCGCCTTTGCCAGTGCAACGGCGGCGGTCTCCGGGAAGGGATAGGTGGGTATGGTCCGATGGCCTTCCCCGCCGAGTAACAGCTCACGGGACTGACCCGAGTCCATGAACACCGAGAGGAAGGTGATTGCGCCGTCATGAGCGTCCTGGCATCGTCGCAAGGCCGATGCAACGCCCACCGCACCTTCAGGAGAAACCGGGACATAGATCGCCATCACCGAGTCGACTTCACCCGATTCGAGCAATGCGCTGACGGCGTGCTCGTAAGCGTCAGGCCCACCTGAGGCGATCAGATCGACCGGATTGTGTGTCGAAGCCTCGGCTGCAAGTTTGGCGCCGATCGTTTCGCGAAGACCCGCGGAGAGTTCCGGCAACACCAAACCCAAGGACTCCATGGCGTCGGCGGCAAGGATTCCGGGGCCACCCGCATTGGTAACCACACCGACCCGACGACCCGATGGCACCGGTTGGTTGGCGAGAAGACTGGCCACGGCGAACAGCTCCTCGATGGTGTTGGTGCGGACCACGCCTGCCTGACGGAACAGGGTGTCGACCGCCACGTCCGAGGATGCCAGGGCACCGGTGTGGGAGGCGGCCGCCCGACTCCCCGCTGCGCTCCGACCCGACTTGACCGCGATGATCGGTTTCTTGCGGCCTATCCGTCGGGCGATCCGGCTGAACTTCTTCGGGTTGCCGAAAGACTCGACATACATGGTGATGACATCCGTCTGTGGGTCGTCCTCCCAGGCGAGAAGCAGGTCGTTACCACTGACATCTGCTTTGTTTCCCACCGACACGAACTGGGAGATCCCGATGCTGGCCCGGGTGGCGTAGTCGAGGATGGCGATCCCCAGGGCTCCGGATTGACTGGACATCGCCACATTTCCCGGTGGCGGGTATACCGGTGCAAAGGTGCCGTTGAGACGCACCGAGTCTGCGGTGTTGAGCAGACCCATACAGTTGGGGCCGACCATCCGCATCCCCGAACTTCTGACGATGGATAGGAGTTCGGCCTCGAGCGCAGCACCTTCGGGTCCAACCTCGGAGAAACCGGCCGAGATCACCACCAGACCCCTGACACCCTTCTCGGCGCATTCTTTGACCACATCGATGACAAACCGCTGGGGCACCACGATGTAGGCGAGATCCACCTCGTCGGGCACATCCAGGATTGACGGGTATGCCTTTACCGAGCGGACCACCTTTGAACTCGGGTTGACCGGATACAGCGGACCGGTAAACCCCTCGCCGAGAATGTTGTTGAACAGCTTGCCGCCGATGGAATCGGCATTGTTGGAGGCACCAATCACCGCCACTGAACGGGGGAAGAACAAGGGAAGGAGTGATGCCGCCACGGCACGTTTCTCGTGTTCAGCTTCCGCACCCATGGATCCTTCGCTGACCCGTACCGGGAAGTCGACGGTGTAGACGCCCTTGTCCATGGTCCGGGTGAGTTCGTATCCGGAGTTTCGGAACACCCGCATCATCTGCCGGTTTTCACCGAGGACGTAGGCACGGAAGCCGCTGATTCCGTTGTCACGGGCGTGGTTGGTCAGAAGTTCGAGAAGACGGGTCCCGATACCCCGACCTTGATGGTCGTCGACCACGGCGAAGGCGACCTCGGCTGTGTTGCCCCCGGGTTCCTCACGGTCATATCGCCCGACTGCCACGACTTCATCGTTGACCACCCCGACCAGCGCCATCCGGTCGTGATAGTCAACACTGGCGAAATCCCGGACTTCGTCGTCGGTGAGAGTCTGTTTGACATTGAAGAACCTGAAGTAGCGCGACTCCGGTCCGAGACGTTCGAAGAACGCTCGCGCCTGCTCGGCATCGTCGGGTCTCATTGGTCGAACCCGGATCACGGAACCATCCCGGAGCACCACATCCAGTTCGTATTCGGCGGGGTATGAACTCATACCGGAAAGAAACTAATCGGAACGGGGTTGCACAGTTACACTGAACAGCAGTACGGGTTTGGTCTGTGGTGGACACGACGAATGTGTCCGGGAGAGAGGAGGATCAGGAAGTCAACCCCGTCAATCTTCGTGGGGCCCGGGCCCGGTTCCTCTCCCCTCCCCCACCCACCCGGTCCGGGTCCCACGACCTTTTGACATTGAGCCGGCCCTCTGGCCGGCTCTTTGGTTTCTCAGACTGTGAGACCGACAAATTCAGGCCCTGTCCATTTTGGGGCGGTAGTACCGTTGCTATCGCCTTGCGTGGAAGACCCTCAATCACCAATCCGGGCGGCGCGGTCCGGTCCCGACTTCGAGTCGCCCTGCTGTGTTTGTTCGCGTTGGTCTGGGCGGCATGCGGTGGTGCCGAACCGGAGCCCACGACCACCACAGAGCCACCGGTCGCAGGAATATTCGTCACTGAGTTCGACGTCGAGTGGAACGAGGATGCTGCGGTCCTTCTTGAACCCGACGAAGTGGAGGCCGCACTCGTTTCTGCAGACCATGAGGCGGGCCGGTTCGTATTTGAGTCGACCTATGCCGATCTGGAACAGCTCCAACCCGGCCGATCTGCCCTCCTCGCCGGACTCGGCGTGTACCAGATCACCGGCCGACAGGAAACTTCGGCTGGCGTCGAAATCAGCGTGGAGCCCGGGTTGCTAACTGACGTCATCGAGAACGGCAGGATCACTTTCAACAGCAATGTCATGGCTGACCCCTCTGCCTGGGAAACAGTGGCGATCGAAACGGATAGCACAACTGTCAACAGAGCCGATGGCGGCCTACTTCTCGTCTCGGCTCCACTGCCCGGACCCACCGCAAAGCTCACCTACAAGGGGAACCTCGCCGGGTTTGACACCAGCTTCGAACTCAACCCTCGATCCGGTGGTTTCGACGTCTCACTGTCGGCCAAAAGAGGTTCCGGCAACAACATCGCCAACGTGGCGATGTCCGGAACGGTCTCGGGTCTGCGGGTCGAGACCGACATCCTGATCGAAGCCAGTTCACTTTCGATCTTCGACATCCGACTGCTCAACTTCGAGGGCACAGCGGAGATCCAGGGTGGTGGCGCACAGATCGGGATCTTCAATATCCCTATCCAGATTCCGGCCAAGCTGGCGATTCCGATCCCGGTTGGCCCCATCCCGTTCTATATCGCGATAAGTGGTGGGCTCGAGTTTGAGTCAACCCTTGTGACCAACACGTCTGCGATCGTGAAGGGTTCCACGACCTTCAAAGGCGGCGTTGGTGCGACGGTCAACAACGGCACGGTGCGACACCTGGCCACATTCGACGTCGCCGAACTGACGTGGGAAACCCCGGATCATGTCGGCACGGTCAAATCGGGGATCGGTCTGCTCCTCGACTTTCCGAAGGTGGAGTTCGGACTCGGTCACCCGAAAGCGGCGGGACTCGGGGCAGTATTCAAGTTCCGATCCGAGGTCATTTCCAACTGGGAGTTGGACTACGGCCCGGCGGGACCGGTCCCGGTGATCACGGGCAACTGCGCCGAGACCAAGGTCAACTTCGGCGCCACCGTTCATGGCGAGGTGAAAATGCTCGGAGTCACCCTCGCAACCGATCCGGTGCCCCTCTTCGGAAAACTCGGCGACGCCACCCGTATCGGCTCCGCCTGCTGATCACGATCGGTGCCCGGGGTGGGTATCGAACTCCGACATCCCGTGTTCTCGCTCGTGCCACTGAGTCGCAACTATTCGTCCTGACCAGGCATTCACCATGCTGCTTGGCCTGATGAATGACGGCAGATGACGCCCGATGGTGACCTGTGATGCCACGTCTGTGACCAAACTGTGACCATGTAGAACGGACCTGGAGTTCCCTTCCAGGCAATCCGTGGTGTCGTCCAGAATCGCCTAGTTTCGAGGCGATAGGCGCCCGACCCGAGCCGACTAGCTGCTCTTTGGCTGTGGGAGGGATGCCCTCAGGTCTTTCATGAGGCGGTACAAGTGCATCGGGTTGTCGGGTAGGGGTTCAAATCCGTGGCGACGGTAGAAGATCGCCGCCTCGTCGTGCTTCGCATGTACGAGAACTGCCCGACCACCAATGGAATCTGCGCTAGCAATTGATCGGAGCAGTGGATCACGGAAGAGGTCGCTGCCCAGCCCCTTGCCGTGCTCAGACTTGTCGATGGCGAGCCGAGCCAGAAGTATCACTGGCACCGCACGCTCAGATGGCAACCCTGCTGTCAGTCTCGTGGCGCTTTCAGGCGGATCGATACTGGATGGAGCGAGCGTGTAGAACCCGACCACACGTTCACCCCGCAGAAGTACATAGGTCACCGAAACGCTGGCACGTTGATCAGGCCAGGCGAATCTCTCCAACCATTCGTCGAGGGCAGACTCGCCCGACTCGAATGTACTGAGATCGTCACCCGACTCCAGACGACGAACCGGTCGAAGACCGGTCATTCAAGCCGAAGGTATCTGGCTAGCCCGGGAGAACAGCTCCACCAGTTCTGGAACCTCCACCGGTGCGGCATCCAGCGACTCCACAAAACGCGTGAAGTTCTCTGGACTCATAGTCACCTTCTGATGCTCAGCTATCACAGACTGAGCACGATCTACCGCACTAGCCACCACAAAATCAGTCTTGGTGACCCCGGTCAAGACCGCGGCCTCAGTCACCAGAGCGTCACTGCTCCCGTGAACCCGAAAGTCCCAGCGCTGCTTCTTTGAAGGTCTCTCAGTTGCTGTCACTATCAACTCCTTGCGTACAGACATTGTACGTACATCTTCAGGGTTGTCAACCCTCCGATACCGGATTAGATGCAACCATCGGGGTAGCTACTGAGTGGTTGGAGTGTGGACGACGAGACAATCTTCAGGAAAAACAGCGGCGACCTGGTCCGCTATGCCGCTGTTTTGGTCGGGCCGACCGAGGCAGAGGATGTGGTTTCAGAAGTCGTGCTGCGCATCCTCGAACGTAGGAGACTTCAGGATCTCGATGACGCCCGTCCCTACCTGTTCCGGGCCGTCCTCAACGAGTGCAAAACTCGCCTCGCCAGGCGCAGGACCGTGGTCGATGCCTCCGCGCTCGAAGGACTGGCAGCCCCGACCTCTGGAGCTGATCCCCATCTCGATGTGACTGAGGCAGTTCTGGCGCTTCCGCCCCAGCAGCGGGCTGCCACATATCTCGTCTACTGGGCCGACATGTCGATATCGGAGACTTCACACCTGATGGGTGTCCGTCCCGGCACTGTGAAACGGTATCTGCATTTGGCACGGCGACGTATCGAAGGAGTTATAGATGTCTAACGAAGACTTTGACCAGCGGTCCAAACAGGCTTTTCTGGGGACTTATCAACGGATGATTGACGCCCTCCCGGGCGACGAACTCGAATGGCCACCGAGCTACCGGACTCAATGGCCCGAACCCCGTCCACACATGAATCGCATATGGGTAGTCGTATTGGCGGCCCTGTTGGGATTGGTCGGGTTCGGGGTCGGTTGGTTCGCAGCGCCAGAACCCGGTGTCGGGACCACGCCCGCGTATCAGCCAGCACCACCCACCACCGCTCCGGCAGCGCCGGTCGATGACCCGACGACCTATGCCACCGCCCATGAGGCGGTGCGGGCCGCGGCGCTGCGTCAGGTCCCCAACCTGGGCAGCTCCACCTACCGAATGGTCGTGATCCACGCCGGTGAATGGCTTGTCGACCTACGGGTCGCACTCCAGGCTCAGGGGTTCTGCCACTGGTACGGAGTGCAAGGTCGGGTAGTCGACGGCAAGCTCGAGTGGCGCGCCGCTCCATCCGGTGATGACTGCGACCCCCAATAGGAGGCCATGCAAGAACGGCGTGTGTGAACTCCGTTGCTCCGACCTGTGCCCGGGGTGGGTATCGAACTCCGACACGCTACGTCCTGACTGGTACCACCGCGTCCAGAAAAGCCTTGTGGCAACGGCGGATACCAGTCGTCTCGACCTTGACTTGTCCAACAGGATGACAACCCGTGCTGGCTAGTTATGCGGCGTCTGTGACCATTCTGTGACCAACGGGAGACGGCAAACGACCCTGGAGTCTCTTGCGAAACGAGCGTGCGCGCATCAAAGAAGCCGGGCGTTTCGAAGATACGACCCACGATTTCGTCGCAATCCGACACCGCGTCCGTGGCTCCCACGAACTGCTCCTATATCTGATCACCACGACCGAAAAGGACCGGGCGGCAGTTGGCAACGCGAGGGAGGCTGAAGTCGAGAACGAACCGATCCCCCCTCGCCCAGTTCAGATCGACGTCGAGGAGCGCCCAGAACCGATCGCATCGCGGAGGGCGGTGGACCACAACAAGGCCACTAGGGGAAGTGCCAGAGCAAGGGTCGAAGGAACCGCAAGAAAGGCCAGAGCGGGCGTCAACCCTACCGCCTTCCACCATGCATGCTTCTGCGGAGAGTTCGAGCGATCGACCGCCAGCGCAACGAGGTAGAAGGCGGACCCTCCAATGAGAGAGGCACCCCAGATGGACGTAGAGACCCCAACAATGTGGTTGTCCGATAGCCGTCGCATCAGAGCGATTCCAATACCAGCCAGGCCAAGAGCGATGACCACGCCAAGCACGGTTGGGATCTGGAGCCTCTGGCGGCGAATGAAAACGAGGGCGAGGACTCCCAGCGTTGCTGAGTAGATCAAGCCGATCATGCATCCACCATTGGTTCGTTTCTCCTCCCAGCTTCACTCCTATGGAGTCTTGACCAAGACCACGTGATAGTGGAGATTTGGGCAAGTGGATGGGATACCGCCGGTCTCGGTGGTCCAGGTGCCATTCGTGATACCGCCGGAGACAGACCCGTCGAAATTGCCTCTCACCCAGTTGCTCGAGCCGGTCACGCAGGGGCCGTTCCAAGTCCAATCCGTGTATGCCCGTGTCCTCGAGGTTGTAATCTCCACCGGATCATGCCATCGCACCTCGTAGTACGCGACGGCCGATGCGAGGAGAGCACTAGCACTGTCGGTCGATCCTTCTCCCCCAGACCGATGCGCTCGCTCGGTGAAAGGTTCGACGTGGTGAGCTCCGTCATCGGAAACCCAGTCAAGGCGAGATGGAGTACCTATCTCCAGCTCCATCGTGCAGTTGTCGTAGTTGGCCCAAACAGGTCTCGCCTCGACGGCTGACTCGTCAGGTCCCAGGGACAGTTCCGGTATGGGGAAGCTGCACCCTCCGTCCAGCAAGGCCTCTCCGGAAACCTCCAAGAATGAAGCATTGCCCAGAGGTTCCTTATGGTCGTAGCGGATGACTTCTCCACCTTCGGCTCCACTGGCAACCGAAGACGACGAGAAGAAGAACAGTCCAAAGATCAATAGGATGCCAGAACCAAGCAAGAAGAGATTCGCGGGACGCTTCTGTGTAGTCATAACTCTCTTAGTGGTGACTATGAGAGTTACTACTACCAATGTCGGCGCTTGTCAAGGGTCGCCCGGTGAGCCTCCTTTGGATTTCACCTTCGTATGCCACCTGGATCGCATCGCGACCAAGAGCGATCACCCGGTTGAGGAGGTGTTCGTCCTCGGCGAGGAGGATCGGATCGATCAAGGCGACGAACTGATCGACAATCTTCTCAATGCCCTTGGAGAGCGTTTCCCAGACATCAACGGCAGAAGACCCAGAAACTCCTAACTCAGCCAACGCCAGAGCGTTGCGCAAATGACGGTGATCCGCGAACCTCACCTCACCCTCATCAAATGAGATCACTCCGAGTTCCGCGGCGCGTGACACCATATCCCAGTCAATCTCACCGTCAGGAAACAGCAAGGCAGCAAAATCGGAGGGTTCAAGTGATGGTTGGTCAGTCGGATCAGCCAAAAGAGCCCCGAGATCGGCACCGCTCCTATCCAGGTCAAAGACCTGACGGATCGCAGCCAGCGAAAACCCACGATCCGACAGTCTCCGGATCGACCGCAAGGTCCGGACATGATCCGGCCCGTAGAAAGCCTGCCTTCCCTCTCTGACTGGTCGCTCCAACAGCCCATCCTTCACGTAAAGCCGGATCGTCGACGCAGGCAAGCCTTCCTGGCGGGCCAACTCATCAATGGTGAGGGCAAGCTGACTCATCAACCTCCATCCTCACACGAATTCGCTATCCAACGAGTCTTTATGCAACAAGTTCTTCGGAGAACAACGCTTCATCTCCGACAAGCCTCGCTAATTCAATGGCTGGCGAGAACGGCAAAAGGACCACCCAGCTCGACGAAGTCCTTCAGCAGTCCTAACCCCCGCAGACAAAGGTGTGGACTTCCCCGTGCTGGGTACCTATGCGGTGTCTCTGACCGCGTAGAACGGGGACTCAAACCTTGCCAGGCCCATGCTGGTCAGTCCGGTGCGTCCCGAATAGTCCATGAACATCGGCCTTTTCGTCGCTTTCGACCATGCCTCCGTTCGTCTGGTATCAGCCTGTTATGCGACGTTGGGTAGAAGTTTGGGCAGAAGAATCCGGTTCACCGGGAAATCACGGAATCAAGTCGAACGTCGCACCGTGACTCGGTTGAACGATGGCGAAGTCCCGGCGGTTCAAGGTCGCTATCACGCCGATCTCCAGTCGTTCAGCAATGGCGACAATCGAGGCATCGACGGTTCCGAGACCGAGGTCGGCGTACCGCTCGACCAGTTCGGTGACCCGACCCCAATCTTCGGTGGTCAGGTCAATGCGAGTCAGTTCGCCCTGCTCTAACGCTCGCAGGAACGCGACTTCGGCTATCGGTCCGAGCCGGGACTCGATCAACCAGGCTGTCTCCGCGATAACCGTCGTGGGAACGAGCAGAGCTTCCGGTGGGAAGTCCGCCAGGAGTTGTACGGAGGCGTCGTGGTCAGGATCGTCTCGGTCGGCAGCGGCGTACAGAACGCCCGTGTCGACAACGATCAAATGTCGCTCGCCTTCTTGTCCTTATGTTCCTCGCTGATGATCTCGCGGTGACGCCTGCCGATCGCCTCGCCAGTACCTGAACTGCCGACGCCGGCAAAGCTCGGCCTGCGACCCGTTCCGCCCGTAGGAAGCTGACTAGCCAACTCCGCGATAACGTCGTCGACGCTCACCCCACGGCGAACCGCCTCGGCCCGAAGCCGGTCGAGGGTCTCCTCGGAGAGATCAAAGGTGACAGACATAGGCGTCATTCTAGGGATGATGCTCACTCCGGGTGCTGTTCACCAGGCCCGAAAGTTGGGTATCAACTTGTGTCCGGCTGACGTCGCCACCTCCCAGGCCTCGCAACTCGTCGCGTCAAACCACTTGAAACCGCCTCGTCCTTGGAGGGCGCGTCCTCTCACGCGCGCGAACCCAGAGAGCACCGAACTCTCAACAAGCATTGATGATGGCGCGGCGGCTACCCGCCGGGGAGTCTGGTTGGGGTGCGGGTTCGATCGAAGCTGATCCGTTCCCCGTAACGCTCCGCCAGGATCGTCACGTCCTCGTCGGTGATCGCTTCTGACAGCATCTCCACCCGGCAAGACCTGGCGTCGAACCTGAGGGCGAAGGCGATGTCGGCCACGCCGGGGCGCCAGTCTCGTCGAGCTATCTCGTCTCCGATACCTTTCAGGTACTCACGGGTCACATCACATCGGTCCCAATCCAGGGAAACACGTTCTCCGGCCGCACTCTCCGCTCTGGGTATCCAAAGGTCCTCGTCGGTGTCGGGTCCGAGTACGACGACGATCACACCCAGGTCTCCGATGTAGCTGCCCACAAATGCTTCCGGATGCTCATCGATGAAAAGCTGCAGTGATTCCAGCCCGTCGGGATCTGACGAGAGCCGGACAGTCATCAAGAAGTCAGGCATCAGCAGGTTGCGTGTCTGGGCAGCTAGCGGGTAGACAACTGGCTCGGGTTCTGGGCCTGTCCAGATGAACTCGTCGAGTGACATGTCGAGGTGGGAGTCCGAAAGCCTCGTCGCTTCGATCATTGGGCCAACCGGAGTGCCGTCGCCACGATCAACAAAGACGCCCTGATGGCTGACCGGACGGTATACGCCGACCTCGTCCGGACGGGCCGAGGGAGACGGCCGCCCCTGGGAATCATGCTGCTTGTCGCGAAGGAAAAACACTGCGACCGACCCCACACCCTGGTCGGTGAGACCTAGCTGTTCGACGGTGAGGCGATCACCTCGACCTACGGCGGGGTCGCCTGCAAGCCGTTCGATTACCTCTACTTCGATGCTCTGATAGACGAGGGTATCGTCTGGTGAGTCACCCACGATGCTTCGGGAAGGCCCGGGTCCTACTACCCGGCCGACGACTACCACCGAGGCGTTTCTCGACATGTCCTCCAACCGCTCATAGCGCTCGACTTCGAAGACAGCAGCCCCGGTCGGGAATCCCCACATCGAAAGCGCACCATCCAAAGGACTCGCCGCCAACAGTCCCACTAGCTCAGGGACTGCAGGCGGAGTGGTGGCTACGGTCGACGGTGGGTTCGTAGAAGCAGCCGTCTGGTTCGTGGTGCTGGCAGAACCTTCCGGCGGTGGAGTTGATCCGGTCAGTGCGAACATCACCGTTCCGAGTGCGAATACTCCGATGAAGGCACCGACCGCTATCAGGGGTTTCCGGGACTGGTTACCAGCCGGCCCCGCGATCGTTGGTTCACCGGTGCGAGCCTCGTCGATGTCAACCGGAGGTGCTATCCCTTCGAAGTAGTCTCTGAGCTGGGATCGAAGATCAGACATCGTCGATCACGCCCAACGACTTCCGCAGCTTGGCGAGACCCCGCTCCAGGTGCTTCTGGACCGTCGATGGGGCAACACCAAGGAGTTCGGCCACTTCCCGGTGGGTATAGCCCCAGGCGTAGACCAGGAGCACAGCCTGGCGTTGCCCGGGTGAAAGATGTTCGACGGCGTCGGCGAGACCCGGTTCGTAGGCGTGGTCTTCGTTCGGTGGTGGCGGGAATCCCGCGGTCCTCGCTGATCGAGATCGCATTGCCCTTGTCTGCCCGACGCGGTACAGGTACCCAACTGGGTTGTGCATTCGCCGAATCCGTGCCCAATGCTCCCACCCGTAGGCGAGAGCGTCGGCAGTTGCCTCCCTCCCGACGAGGGGCCCGAAGGCGGCAACCAGAGCGCGACGGAGCCTCGGCTCGGCCTCTCTGTAGAAGCTCTCATATGTATCTCCATTCTCAGTCACGCATGAATCCGCGGATCTCAAGGGGTAAAAGCGTCAGCACCCAAGTTTGCACGACATCTTTTTCGGAGACATTCTTTCGTGGCTCATGGGCTTCGACCGTAGAGAGATTCATTGCCTACGCCGATGCGACGCCTCTCTAAGATCACCTGGATGATCCCTCTCGGTATCAGACCCTGGGCGTACCCAGGCGAGGAGAGATGGTCCGACGCCGGTGACTGGCTGACAATCGCACTGATCCTCTCCTGCGTATTGGTCATCGTGTTCAGGTTGGCAGGTGCGTCGTCGCGTCCTCCGCACACGAAGCAGATAATCTCTACCGACCGGCCATCAACATAAGGGGCACCCAGCGAGCGCTCTACCAAACAGCCGGTAGCTTCGTCGCCGTGTGTCAGGATCTTGGGTCGCATGCGAGGCACATCGGTCGCCACTCCCCTATGGCCTCAGAGGCTCAAGCCACGGCCAGGCGGCGCTACTTCGTGTTGGCGGCTTGCACGGGATCGCTCCAAGTGGGCACGGAGATACTCGAGTTCCTCGGCACGGGTCCGTACCCGAGGAACCAGCTGGTCGTCTGGCTCGACATGCGTGTGGGCTGGTCGGTCGATCCATTCCCGGCTGATGGCTTGATTGAGCACGTCCATGGCAGCCCTGTTCTCGGTGGTGACGACGTAGGCGTGGTTCTCGTTTCGGCCTCGGGTCATTGGGGTGTAGATGCCTGCGTGGTCGGTGGGGCTGTCGATGAGGAGTAGGGCGGTGTCGACGGTGCGGCCTTGTGTGGCGTGGCTGGTCTAGGCGTATCCGA
>CAYNSP010000043.1:0-13607 GCA_964400035.1 uncultured Acidimicrobiaceae bacterium
TTCATTGGTCTTGTTGACCACACCCTGGATCAGTTCGATCACCTCTTCCTTCTCAGTGAGATCCCGATAGGTCGTGTAGGGGATGTTCTTCCGGGTCGCCCAGTTGCCGACGACATCCGACTCGATGGCAATCAGGGCGGTGAGATAGTTCCGACCGTCCCCGATGACCATCGCCTCTTTGATGAACGGGGAGGCCTTGAGACTGTTCTCGACCTCCGACGGAGAGATGTTCTTCCCACCGGAGGTGACGATGATGTCCTTGATCCGGTCGACGATCTTGACATGCGTCCCGTCGACCCATTCCCCCACATCGCCGGTCCGAAGCCACCCATCCTCGGTGAACACGGCCGCAGTCTGCTCTGGCTTACCCCAATAGCCCTTGAAGACACCTGCATGCTTCGTCTGGATCTCGCCGGTCTCCTCGTCGATACGGAGGCCGATACCGGGGTACGGTTCACCGACTGTCCCGACCTTGTTCCTTCCGGCCATGTTGGCGGTGGCCAATGCGGAGTTCTCGGTCATCCCGTAGAGCTCGTGGACGGGGACGCCGATGCCCAACAGGTCACGGATGACTTCGGGGGCGATGGCGGCGGCGCCGGTTGCGGCGAACCTGACCCGACGCATTCCGATCCTCTCCTTGAGAGCCCTGAACACGAACGGGTACCCCACGATGTAGAGGAGCCTCGAGAAAAAGGTGTGGTTGCCGTCATTGGCCACCCGCTGACGTCCGATCACCGCCGCCATGGACATCCCGAGTCCGAACCAGATCCGCTTGAAGAAGGTGGCGTCGCGCCCCTTGATGGCGATGGTGGCGTGGATCTTCTCCCAGATGCGTGGGACCGAGAAGAAAATGGTCGGTTGGATCTCACGCAGGTTCTGCTGGACCGTGTCGATCGACTCGGCGAAGTTGAGGGTGCATCCGCACGAGACCGAGGTCCATGTCGAGAAGATGCGTTCAGCAATATGGCACAACGGCAGGTAGGTCAGGATGATGTCGTCAGGATTGGGACCTCTCCCCTTCCGAAAGGAGGTGTCCTTCTCCATCCTCCCCTTGATGTTGACCACGTTGTTGACACAGAAGCTGAAGTTGGTATTGGTCAGCATGGCCCCCTTGGGCGGGCCGGTGGTCCCTGAGGTGTAAACCAGGGTGATCAGATCATCGGCGGTGGCTTCCGACATGATCCGCTCGACGGCGCCAGGGTGCTCGGCCCGGTGGCTGCGTCCGAGTTCGACCAGGTCATCCCAGAAGATGAACCGGTCGTCATCCCGCCACTTGCCGAAGCCACGGGGTTCGGCGTGGATGATCTTGCGCAGGGCGGGCAGGTCATCGATCACGGCCATGACCTTCTCCGCCTGCTCCTGATCCTCGGCCAAATGTACGGCTGCACCGGAGTCGGCCAGCAGATAGCGAACCTCGGCGGCGGGATTGGTCGGGTACAGACCGACCGTGACACCCCGTACCGCAATGGTGGCCAGGTCGAGGATCACCCACTCAGGGCGGTCCTCGGACTGGATCGATACCCGGTCGCCAACCTCAACTCCGAGTGCGAGCAGACCGTGGGCCACATCGAGAATGGTCTCCCAGTAGCGGGACCAGGTGATTTCCTGCCAGATGCCGAAGTCCTTCTCCCGCAATGCGACGCGATCGGGCATCCTCTCAGCCCATTCCCGCACCATTGCTGGCGCCGTCCTGTAGCCAGCGGCGGACGCCGGCATGCTGGTCTGTTCGACGACAGCGGTCACAGCAAGCTCCTCCTCACAAGGTGGGGTGACAATAACCTGAGATATGCCGCCCGTGCCTCAATCTTTGAGCAATTGATCACTTTTCGTGAGGACATCCCGGGAAGACACCGGCGGCCCGAACGATTCTCGCCCTGCGTCAATTGTTGCTGGCTACACTCAAACCGCTGGACCCCGGGTGTTGCCTGGTGGTCCTTGCGCAAATACGGAGGAAATGAATATATGAGTACAAGCCGAAGGAGACGGCTGCGGGGGATCGCCTTGATGGCGGTTTTCGCAGTTGTGATCGCTGCCTGTGGCAATGGCACAGAGGCGACGACAACCACAGCGGCTGAGACAAGGAACCCGGTCCCGGTGCGGATCGGCGCCATCCTGCCTCAGACCGGTGGCCTGTCGTCGATCATTGCCGCTCTCGAACAACCACTAAGGATGGCTGCGGACGAGTTCAACGCGGCGTCAGCGGGTCTTGTGACCGTTGACTTCACCGACAGTGGAACCGACCCCAACATCGCCAGCCAGAACATCGACCAGTATCTGAGTGGTAACCACAACGCCGTGATCGGCCCGGCCGCCTCGGGTGTTGCCAACTCGATCTGGGACAAGGTCAACACGGCCAAGATGGCGATGTGTTCCGGGTCCAGCACCGGTGCCCTGTTCAGCGGTGAGCAGTACAACCCGTTCCATGTCCGCACCGCACCGTCCGACCTGATCCAGGCTCCCCTATTGGCCAACGTGATCATCGGTGATGAGGAGACGAACGTGGCTGTCATCTGGCGGCAGGACGACTACGGCGTCGGGTTCGGTGAGCTTCTCGCTAAAGAACTCTCGGATAACGGTGCCACGGTCACCTTCCAGGGAGGTTTCGACCACACCCAGACATCGTTCGCCGACCTCGCTCAGCAGATCGTGAACTCCGGCGCCGAAGCGGTTGCCATGATCACCTTCGCTGAGGGTGGCCAGATCCTGCTCGACCTGGAGAGCGCCAACTTCGACGGTCAGATCTATGTGGCTGACGGATTCGTCGACACGGTCGGCCCGGAGCAGGTTGGTGGTCGTGCCGACTTGCTGGAAGGCATCCGTGGGACCTACCCGTCAGTGGCACCCGCCAACGGTGAGCCGACTTTCGGCACCCGGTTTGCGGCGTTCGCACCGGATGCACCGACGGTGTTCTCGGCCCACATGTACGACTGCCTGGTGATCCTCGTCCTGGCAGCCCAGATCGCGCAGAGCGCGACACCTGAGGACTACATCGACGAGGTCATTGGCGTCACCCGTGACGGCGAAAAGTGCACTCTGATCGCTGATTGCCTGGCAAAGGTGATGGCGGGCACGAACATCGACTACGACGGAGCGTCGGGTCCACTCGACTTCACCCCCAATGGTGAGCCGGGGCTTGGCACCTACGACATCTTCACGTTCGATGCTTCTGGCAGTGCCGTGAACGAGGAGCAGCAGCAGGGCAGTATCGCCGGCTAGCCATCCTCCTGGATGATTGGAAGGGGTCCGGCTCCGGCCGGGCCCCTTCTTCTATGCCCCTGGGACCGGGGTCAAGCTCCCGGACTTCTGCCCAGGGTTCCCAAATAGAGTTCGACGACCTTGGGGTCGTGGAGCAACTCCTGACCGGTTCCGGTGTACGCGTTCCGACCCTGATCGAGTACATAACCCCGATCGGCAATGGCCAGACACCTCCGCGCATTCTGCTCCACCATCACGATCGAAACCCCACCGTTGGCGATCTCCCTGACCTTCTCGAAGACATCGTCCTGGGCCATCGGTGCCAGACCGGCTGAAGGTTCATCCAACAAGAGAACCTGTGGTGCCATCATCAATGCTCTGCCGATGGCGACCATCTGGCGTTCGCCGCCTGACAGGAGGCCAGCTTTCTGACCGCTCCTGTTCTTGAGGAAGGGGAACATCTCGCAAATCGTCTCCCAACGACTCTCCCATTCAGGCATGTTGAGGAAGAGACCCATCCGGAGATTGTCCTCCACGGTAAGGGAAGGAAACACATTGGCGCGTTGCGGGACATAACCCACACCTCGGGCCACCAACTGGTGGGCCGGGAGACCGGTGACATCCTCGTCATCCAACAGAACCGACCCCTCCCGGATCTCGACAAAACCGAAGATCGCCTTGACCAGGGTTGACTTCCCGGCGCCGTTAGGGCCGATGATCCCGACCAGCTCTCCACGATTGAGGGACAGGTCGACACCGTTGAGGATGTTCACCTCCGGGACGTATCCCCCAACCAAGCCGTTCACTTGGAGGAGCGGCGTCATGACGCCTCCTCAGCCGCACTCGCACCGAGATACGCCTCGATCACCACCGGATTGCGGGCGATCTCACCGGGGGGCCCTTCAGCGATCACCCGACCCTCAGCCACCACAACCACCCAGTCCGAGATGCTTTGAACGACGTCCATATCATGCTCCACGAAGACAACGGTCATACCGGCATCGCGGAGTGAGGTGATGTGACCCAGCAACGACTGAATCAACGCCGGGTTCACACCCGCGGTCGGCTCGTCGAGCATCACCAACGTGGGGTGGACCATCAGGACCCGGGCCATCTCGAGGAGTTTGCGCTGGCCACCGGACAGTTCCCCGGCGTAGTCGTCGGCAACCCTGGTCAGACCGAACTGCTCGAGAATCTCCCGGGCCCGTTGCTCATTCTCTTTCTCGACGGATCGCCATCTGCCGAACAGGGCTCCGAAGAGACGTTCGCCCGGCTGGTTTCGTGCTGCCACCAGCATGTTCTCGATCACGGTGAGCCTGGGGAGGACCCGGGTCAGTTGGAAGGTCCGGACCATCCCCTTGCGGGCGACCTGGAATGCCGGGACCCCGATCAAGGCGCTGCCATCCAACGTCCAATCGCCTTCATCCGCCTCGTCGAAACCGGTGAGAAGGTTGAACAGGGTGGTCTTGCCGGCGCCGTTCGGCCCGATGATCGAAGTGATGGTCCCCCTCTGAATCTCGAGATGCTCGACGTCAACCGCCTGGAGCCCCCCGAACGCTTTCCGCAGCCCATCGACAATCAGCACCGGGTCGGGTTTGGGGATCCCGGGCACCGAAGCTACATCAGAGAGCATCTGCCCTCCCTTCCCGTCGGCTTCTCAAGAGTCCTTGAGGTCGATAGATCATCAATAGCATCAGGGCCACGCCCACGAAGATGTATTTGACCAGGCCGGCCTCAGCCGGTGTCAAGAGGTCACCGATCCAGCCGACATTCGCCTGGAGTTGCGCCATAAGGGTGTCTACCGAGAAGAAGAGGAAGTTGAAAACGGCGGCGCCGAAGACCGGTCCCCAGATGGAGCCGGCCCCTCCGAGGATCACGACCACATAGAGGATGAAGGTGACCCTGGGCTGGTAGGCGTCCGGGTGGACATACTGCTGTTCCAGAGCAAACAGGATTCCGGACACGGCGGCTAGGGCTCCACCCAGGGTCAGCGCCTGGAGCTTGTAGGAGAAGACATTCTTTCCGAGGGATCGGGTGGCGTCTTCGTCCTCCCGGATTGCTTTCAGGACGCGACCCCAAGGACTGTTGGTCAGTCTGGAGATGAGCCAGGTCGAGAGGATCACCAGAGTCCAACCGACGATCATCACCCACAGTGCCCGCCCGGTGACGACGAATCTGCCGAAACCGTAGAGCCGGGCGGGACTGAACGGATTGAGTGCGTGGAAGGCATTCCCGAATCCCTGAATCCCGAACACTCCACCCGTCACCGGTCGTGCCCATGAAGACCGGACCAGCAACCTGATCACCTCACCGGCAGCGATCGAGGTGATAGCGAAGTAGTCGGCCCGCAGACGTAGGGTGGGGAGGCCAAGGATGATCCCAAGAAGGACGGCCGCGGCGATACCGACCAGGACGCCCAGCCAAAGCGAACCACCCATGTCGACAGTGATCGCGGCACCGTACGCACCGGCAAGCATGAAAGCGACATGCCCGAAGTTCAACAGTCCGGCATACCCGAACTGAAGGTTGAGACCGTTAGCTGAGAGCGCATAGCCTGCGGTCACCGGACCGATAGCGGCCAGGACCCCGGCGATAAGAACGGTGAGCCAATCCATCAGCCGAAGCGCTCCTTCGCCCCGAACAGACCAGTTGGTCTGAACAGGAGCATCACGATCAGGATCACCAATCCGGCCGTAGCCTTCAATTCACTGGGAAGCCATAGAGTGCTCATCTCGACGGCGAGGCCGACCACGAACGATCCGAGCATCACCCCGTAAACGGTTCCGAGACCACCGAGAACTACGGCAGCGAAGAGAAGCAGGAGCAGGCGGAAGCCCATGTCGTACTGGGCCGATTCGTTGATTCCGAGAGCAATCCCGGACAGGCCGGCCAGGGCGGTGGCGAGGATCCAGGTGCGGTTAATCACACCCTCGACATTGATGCCTGACGACTCGGCAAGATCGCGATCGTCGGCCACCGCCCGAATTGCGGTTCCATACCGACTCTTCTGGAGGAACGTCGCGAGCAGGGTCAGCACAACCAACGCAACGCCGATGGTGAGCAGGTGTTTGGGAACCATCGGGATACCGAGGACATTGATCGACGCCTGGCCAGCGAACTCGGGGAACGCCCTCGGCTCTCCACCGAAAATGAACTGGATCAGGCTCCGCAAGGCGAACGAGAGCCCGATCGACACGACCATCATCGAAAGTGACGACACACCCCGTTTCCGCAATGGCCGCCAGAGGAAGCTGTCCTGAATCCCCCCGAACACCGCCACCAGGGCCAGCACGGGGATAAGCGCCACCACCATCGGCCATCCGGGTCCAACCACCGAAGTGGTAAGGAGGTAGGCAAGCACCGCGCCCAGGGTCACCGTTTCACCATGGGCGAAGTTGACCAGTCCGGTAACTCCGTAAATCAGCGATAGGCCCACCGCAGCCATCGCGATGGTGGCACCCAACTTGAGTCCGGCGATGGCCAGGGCTCCGATCCGCGCCTGCCAGCTGATGCCACGGCTGGTCCCCTCGCCCAACTGGAAGATCACTGCCTTGCGTTGCCCGCCGAGGACATCCACGTTGGGGAGCTCCGACCTTTCCGGGTCGGTGAGGGTGATACCTGCCGGAAGTGTCTCCACATCGAGCGTGACTGTGTAGAGACCGGGTCCGGGTAGAGGAACCTCCCAGCGGCCGTCGGCGTCGGAGACGGCCGACCCGACCTCGGTGCCGTCCTGAGAGACCACGATCCGGACACCTTCAACAGGGGTGCGCTCTTCACCGGCACGAAAAGTGAGAGTGCCGCGAATCGTCTCGCCCTCGGCCATCGCTGGCAACGGGATCAGCAGGACTGCCAGGGCGATCAGGATCAGGCCGCCGAGCATGAGCCTCTTCACGGCGGGGTCACCCGTTCAACTCTCATTGAGATGTCCATCATTTGATCGGGTGGACCAGACTGTGCAACAGAAAAACCTCGAAATTGGTGGCTGGGATGATAGGTGGCGGGGAGTCGACGCGTCAGATCGGAGGCTCAGCCATCTAAAGGACCAGTGTGACCGCGAGGAGGACCACCAGCAGCGAAACCACCGCGCCCGTGATCCCAACCCACCGGATCGACCTGTCCGGTGACCTGGCGGCGATGATCCCGTGGACTGCGGCCAGCCCGAAACTGACCATCGCCAGGACCACTTTCACCGCGAGGATCGGCCCGTAGCCAGGGATCTGAAACGCCCGGTATTCGACGCCCCGGTAGTACGAGAGTGCCAAACCGGTTGCGAGCAGGATCGGGAACAATCCCCAGAGCGCCAGACGCCCGAATCGGGCACCCATAGCGGTCAGGGCCAGCGACCGGCGCTCGTCTTCGAGGACCCGGGCTGCGACGGGACGCACGATCAGACTGAGCGCCAGCTGTCCACCCACCCAAAGGATTGCCCCACCCACATGGAGGAATCTGACCACCGTCCATAGGTCGAAACGCATGGGGCGGACAGTACCCCACCTTGGGGTACCCTCGGCCGGCCCATGATCTTCTCCGACCTGCAGCGACGTCACCGGGTCGTCGCCCGCCACCACCTGTCGGGGACGGCCGACGGCGCCGGGACGATGGTGGCGTCAGTCGCCATTCAACATTCCACCGATCCCACCACGCCCTTCCTTGCGGCGCGGGCACGGATTCCAGGATTCCAGCCCGAGCAACTGGAGGAAGATCTCTACACCCGCCGGACCCTGCTCCGGATGCACACTGTCAGACGCACCTTGTTCCTGGTCAATGCCGAGCGAATCCCGCACCACCTGGCAACGGCCGGGAGCGCGATTCTTCCCCGGGAACGGGCCAGGTTGGTCGAGTGGATGGGTGTCTCGATGGAGCCGGACACGATCGAGCGGATGCTCACCCGTGGCACCGAGGGTGCCCTCGAAGCGCTGAAGGGGTCCGAACTCGACACGCGAGCCCTTGGCAAGCGGGTACCGGAACTGGGTGCGAAGGTCCAACTGGGCACCGGCAAATGGGTGGTCGAACAGTCGCTCGGATCCCGACTCCTGTTCCTGATGGCCCTGGAGGGTCTGATCGTTCGCACCCGTCCAGCGGGAACCTGGCGCTCGAGTCAGTACCGGTGGGCTCGAGCGGACGAGTGGCTGGGCCATCCCATCCCCGCGATCGACGAACTGGAGGCCCGGGTGAGCATCCTCACCGATTATCTCGCCACCCATGGCCCGGTCACCATGAAAGACATCCGGTGGTGGACCGGTTGGACGGTTGCCCGGGTCAAAGAGGCCCTCGGTCAGATCCCTGTGCAGACCGTGGACCTGCAGAACGGGGAAGGTCTGGTCCTCACCGGTGATACCGGACCTGATCCCACCCCGGGGGTCAGCGTCGCCTTCTTGCCGTCGCTTGATTCCACGATCATGGGTTGGAAAGACCGTGACTGGTACCTGGGCGGCCATGGAGCCGAGCTATTCGACACCAATGGCAACGCAGGACCAACCGTCTGGGTCGACGGACGCGTGGTCGGGGGGTGGAGTCAGACTCCAGACGGAGCCGTCGTCTACGAGCTGCTCGAAGCAGTGGATCGGGCCCGTGCCGGGTTGGTCGCCGATGAGGCTGCGACTCTAACCGGCTGGCTCGATGGGGTCGTTGTGGCACCCCGCTTTCCCTCACCGGTGGGGAGACGGCTCGCCGCCGGCTGAACTGCTCCGCACCCTGGAGGCAAAAGGGTTCTAGCGGTTCTCCCGACCCTGGGTCACACCCCAGAGGACATCCTTGATGCTGATGATGCCGAGGGTCTTGTTCGACGAGTCGACCACCGGGAGATGCCGGTATCCGGCGGCGAGCATCCAATCGGCGGCATAGCTCACATCAACATCGCCGTCGAGGGCATCGGGACTCGGGGTCATTACCTGACCGACCCTGGTGTCATCACCACGGGATGGGTCGGCGATGACTTTGAGGAGGTCCCTCTCAGTCACGATCCCGACCAGCTCGTCGTCCGACAGAACGGCCAATGAGCCGGCGTCGTTAGCCACCATCAACCTGGCGGCGTCCGACACCGTTGTGTCGACCCCGCACGTGAGGATCTCTCCACCGAGCAATTCACTGACCTGCATTTCAAGATTCCCTTCCTAGAACTTGGTTCCATCCTGGTAGATGGAGAAGCATACGTCAGCCTGTAAAGGTCCCTAAGCCAAGGGTCTTTGGTCATGAAGAGCCTGGTACGCGGCTGGCGTACCTCTCAGGCTTCGGCCGGGCTCGCCGGCATGGCCAGAAGGTTGATCGACTCTGCGTAGTGGCAGGCGGCGCGGTGCCCCGTGGAGACTTCGTCCAGACGGGGGATCACATTGATGCACTTCTCCCGCTCCTGGTCGTTCAACTCGTTGGCGAACTTCGGGCAACGTGTACGGAACCGACAACCGGAAGGAGGATTGATCGGGTTGGGCACGTCGCCGGTGAGCATCACCCGGCGCCGCGACTTCTCTTTATGCGGGTCGGGGAGCGGAATGGCCGAGATCAACGCTTGGGTATACGGATGTGCGGCCTCAGAGAAAACCTTCCCTGCGGGCCCAACCTCGACGATGCGACCGAGATACATGACAGCCACATCGTGGGCAATGTGCTTGACCACGGACAGGTCGTGCGAGACGAACAGATAGGAGAGACCCAGCTCTTCCTGAAGGTTTTCGAACAGGTTGATGACGCCTGCCCGGATCGAGACATCAAGGGCCGACACCGGCTCGTCGAGAATCATGACCTTGGGGTTGAGGGCAAGCGCACGGGCCACCCCGATGCGCTGACGTTGACCGCCGGAGAACTCGTGGGGGTAACGGTTTCCGTGCTCGGGGTTGAGACCCACCACCTTGAGAAGGTCACGAACCCTCTGTCTTCCGCCATCGTCGTAGAGACCATGGATCTGGAGTGGTTCGGCAATCAGGGCCGACACCGTCATCCTCGGGTCGAGCGATGCGTATGGATCCTGGAAGACGATCTGAAGATCGCGCCGCACCGGAGCAAGATCCTTACGCGACATCTTGGTGATGTCCTTGTTGTCATACCAGACCTCACCCTCGGTGGGTTGGATCAGGTTGAGCAACAATCGTGCAGTCGTCGACTTCCCACACCCGGACTCCCCGACCAGACCGAGAGTCCGCTTGGGTTTGATGTCGATCGAAACACCGCATACAGCATGAACTTCACCGATCTTGCGACGAAGGAACCCCTTCGACCGGACCGGGAAATGTTTGACCAGGTGCCGCCCCGAAAGGATCGGTTCGGTGTCTGACGGTGCCAGTGGTTTGGTTGCTTCGAGTGTCAAGTGCCCTCCTCGACCATGGTTACCAGTTCGGCATCGGTGATCACAGGCGGGAACAGGTCAACAGGTTTTGCCCCGATCAGACGCTCATGGAAATGACATGCCGCCCGGTGGCCGAGATCGGCGACGGTCTCCAAGGGTGGCTCCTCGCGCAGACATATCTCCTGTGCGATCGGGCAACGGGGCGAGAACGGGCACCCGGAGGGAAGATTGACCAATGATGGCGGGGTCCCGAGAATGGGCGTGAGACGGTGATCCCGTGCCTCGTCCAAACGGGGGAGGCTGCCCAGCAACCCCAGCGTGTACGGCATTCTCGGTCTGTAGAAGACATCGTCGACGTTGCCGGACTCGACCAGCTTGCCGGCGTACATCACGCAGACCCGGTCAACATGTCCTGCTACCAGGCCGAGGTCATGGGTGATGAGAATCATGGCCGCACCGGTCTCCTCGCGGGCGTTCTTCAATGCCTCCATGACCTGTGCCTGGACGGTCACGTCAAGGGCAGTCGTCGGCTCGTCGGCGATGATGACATCGGGATTGTTGGCCATGGCGATGGCGATCACGATGCGCTGACGCATACCACCGGAGAGTTCGTGCGGGTAGTTGTTGGCCCGCTGCTCGGGGTTGGGGATCCCGACGATGTCGAGGAGTTCTACGGCACGTTTCCAGGCCTCCTCGTCTGAGACCTCACGGTGGGCGAGCACGGCCTCCGAAAGCTGGTAGCCGACGGTGTAGACCGGACTGAGGGAGGTCAGCGGATCCTGGAAGATCATCGAGATCTTGTTGCCCCGAACCTCGCTGATCTCACTGTCCTTGAGACCCAGCATTTCCCTGCCCAGCACCTTGGCCGAACCGCTGATCTGGGCGGTCTTGGGCAGTAAGCCCATGACAGCCAGTGAGGTGACGGATTTGCCTGAGCCGGACTCGCCGACAATGCCGAGCACCTCGCCCCGACGCAACTGGTAGGAGACTCCCCTAACCGCTTGAACCAGACCGTCTTCAGTCGGGAATGTCACTGTTAGATCCTCTACCGAGAGGACCGTGGGTTCGTTGGACCAGGGGTCGACTTGGACCGTCAACGTCTGACCATCTGCTGCTTGGGATCAAGTGCGTCGCGGAGACCATCTCCGATGAAGTTGATGAACAGGACGATCGCGATGACGATGAAACCCGGAATGTAGAACAGCCATGGTCGTGTGAAGATGGTGGATTGGGCATTCTGGATCTGAAGACCCAGAGAGGTATCCGGCGGTTGGATGCCAAATCCGAGGAACGACAGGGCGGCCTCGGCCAGGATGGCACCAGCGATGATCAGGGTGGCATCAACGATGATGACACCAAACGTGTTGGGTAACAGATGCTTTCTGATAATCCGGGCGTCGGATGCCCCCATAGCCCGGGAAGCTTCGATGAACTCCTGTTCACGCAAGGAGAGGACCAAACCGCGTACGACACGAGCGGTGGTGGTCCACCCGAATAGTCCGATGATCCAGGCGAGGTCGAACCAGGTAGTGCCCCGGACCATGCCGGCAAGCACCAACACCACCACGAGGGCCGGAATGATGATGATGATGTCGACGATCCGCATCATGACGGCGTCGACCCGACCCCGGTAGTAGCCGGCGACGGCTCCCCAGATCGATCCGATGGTGACCGCCATCACAGCGACAAGAGCGCCAACCTTGAGGGACTGCTGGGTGCCACGCATTGCCATTCCTACGCCGTCGTGACGTAGACGTGTCGTCCCGAACGGATGGGCCCACGTCGGTGGACTATCGCTGGGGACTCCCCGGTTGATGGTGTGATCCCATGGCCAGAAGAAGGGTCCGACAAAGGCGAAGAGGATCACCAGGATCAGCATGATCAGGCTGGCGACGGCGAGCCGGTGACGGAAAAACCGCGACACCACCATACGGAACCGGGTGCGCTCCTCGGTGGTGATGGCCTCGGCGTCAGCGGGTAGGGCAGGCCGCTCCAGGTCGGGCGCGGCAATATCCTTCGAGTCAACGTCAGTCATATCTGATCCTGGGGTCTAGGACGCCGTATAGGAGGTCGGCCGCCAGATTGGCCAGCACCACAAGGACACCACTGAACACCAGGAACCCCATCATGGCGAAGGCATCGCGACCGCGTAGCGCTTCGAGGAAGAACGTCCCCAGACCGCGCCACCCGAAGATCGTCTCGGTGATCACCGCACCGGTGAGGGCTCCCGCCACGGCGAGTGTCCCCAGGGTCACCACCGGAATGAGAGCGGTCCGTAAGGCATGGCGACGCATCACCACCCGATTACGGAGACCCTTAGCCCGGGCGAGACGAATGTAGTCACTGTTGAGAACCTCAAGCATCGACGCACGCTGGTATCGGCTGATCGCAGCGTAGCCGGTCAGCATCAACGCCACTGTCGGCAACATAAGGTGGGTGAGGGTGTCCCAGATCGCCTCCCAACCCTCCATCCGGTGATGGGTGGGCGATTGCGCGCCAAAGGTTCGGAAGAAGGTGGTGCCGAGTTTCTGATTGATCCAGACACCGGTTTCCTTGATCCATGAGGCAAGCCAGAAAGTGGGCATGGCCAGGGCGAAGAAGCCGAAGAAGGTCAAGGTGTGGTCGACCTTCGAATACTGCTTGACCGCACTGATCACGCCGGTGACTATCGCCAGACCGAGGGAGAAGACGGTGGCGGCCGCCACCAGGCGAGCGGTGATAAGGAACCGTTCTGCGATCTGCTCACCGATCTGATAGTTGGAGCCCTTGACCGATGGTCCCCACTTGCCCTGGATCAATCCGATGTCACCGTGAGTGTCACCGATGCCGGTCAGCCAGAGCCAGTACCGCTCAGGGGTGGACCTGTCCAGGTAGAGAGTGCGACGGGAGGCGTCGATGGTCGACTGCGGAACCGGTGGGATCGCAAAGATGAGCTCGGACAGCGGATCGCCCGACATGTCCACGAGCAGGAAGGTGAACATGGTCGCCGCGATCAGGATCGGTACGGTGGCGACCAATCGGCGCAGGATGTACACGAGCATCTTTCAAATTTAGCCCACGACCGTCAAACGTGCCACTCATAGAGAAGGCCCCGGGTGAATCACCCGGGGCCTTCCCCTAACCGTTGGACGGT
>CAYNSP010000044.1:0-13591 GCA_964400035.1 uncultured Acidimicrobiaceae bacterium
ATGTCCTCGTCGCTCTCCCGGTATTCGAAGGATCCGTTCGTCACCTCGTCACGGATCAGTCTCAGACCACGGATCAACTCGTCGGCATCGCTGGCGGGAATGATGCCGGTGGCACCGAGCATGCGGGCGTGCGCGATGGAGGCTTCAACGTCCTCGGCGATCATCCGTCCATCCGACCGGTCGACCGTGTATTCCCAGGTCCTATCGTCGGGACTGCCTTCGAAACGTCCACCCCAGAGGGTCATGAACCCTCTCCGAAGCCACGGATGCGCAGGGCGTTGAGGTTGATGAATCCCTCGGCATCGGCCTGCTTGTAGACCTTGTCCTCCTCGAAGGTGACCACCTCGGCGTCGTAACGGGTGTTGGGCGAACGACGTCCCAGGGTGGTGACCGACCCCTTGTAGAGCAACAGTCGGGCCTCACCGGTGACCGGTTCCGCGATCGAGTCCATCAGCTTCTGAAGCTCGATCCGCTCCGGTGAGAACCAGAAACCGTTGTAGACCATCGCTGCGTATCTGCCGACCAGGGAGTCTCGCATGTGGAGGACCTCACGGTCGAGGACGATCGATTCGATGGCGCGTCTCGCCTTGTGGAGGACCGTGCCACCCGGTGTCTCGTAGACGCCACGGGATTTCATCCCGACGAACCTGTTCTCGACGATGTCGATCCGGCCCACCCCGTGCCTGCCGGCCTTCTGGTTCAACGCGGTCAGCAGCTCCACCGGGCCAAGCTCAACACCGTTGACCGACACCGGGGTTCCGTTGCGGAACCCGACGATGATCTCCTCGGGGTCGTCGGGGGCGATATCGGGGTCGGTGGTCATCCTGAACATGCCGGGGGGTGGGGCCTCCCATGGGTCTTCGAGCACACCACCCTCGTAGGAGATGTGGAACAGGTTGGCGTCCATCGAATACGGCGACTCCTTGGTCACCGGGACCGGAATCCCCCGTGCCGCGGCATACGCCATCAGATCGGAGCGGCCTTTCAGGTCCCATTCCCTCCACGGTGCGATGGTCTTGAGGTCGGGGGCCAGTGCAGCCGTGCTCAACTCGAAACGGACCTGATCGTTGCCCTTTCCGGTTGCACCGTGAGCGATGGCATTGGCCCCGTATTCGCGCGCTGTCTCGACCAGGCCCTGGGTGATGATCGGACGGGCCAGAGAAGTGCCCAGCAGGTACTCCCCCTCGTAGACAGCGGCGGCGCGTAATGCCGGGAAGACGGCGTCGCGGACGAAGGACTCCCGCTTGTCGTCGACAACCCCGGCGATGGCACCGGTGGCGAGAGCTTTGGCCTCGGCCTCTGCGACCTCCTCCCCCTGACCCACATCACAGGTGTAGGCAATGACTTCGGCGCCGTATTCCTCCCTGAGCCAGGCCAGGATGACCGACGTGTCAAGACCGCCGGAGTAGGCAAGAACGATTCTCATCGAGGGCACTCTAGGAAGATCGACGGTGACTCAGTCCGGTCGGAACCGTGTCGCCGGAGGGACCGTCCAAGTCGAATGAAACACATGCGATTGATACTGGTCGCTCTCGTGATCGCTGCCTGTGCGGCAGATCCGGCGACCACCACCACGACCGCTCCGACAACACCCACCACTGCACCGACAACAACCACCAGCCCGACCGCCGATTCGGTCATCGCCGAGTTCCGGACACCGGACGGTGTCAGCTACCGGATCCGTCTGGAGGGTGATGCCGCCGAGCACGTCCGGCAGGCTCATCACAGTGGTGAGAGCCCGGGTATCCCGAACGGGCAGATCAACCCCGGCGACGGTGGGGTCAACACCGGGCACGACTGGCATATCACCGATGTCGAGTTCGCCGACATGGCGATCGAGGTCTGTGACGGCAACGCTGGATACATCGACGAACTCGGTTACGAGGAGTTCGTCAGCCAGCACGGCGACCGCTTCTGCCCCTGGGCCGCCGAACTGGTGGACCTGATCGAGGAGTAGACCGGACGCTTCAGGTGATCCCGTGGAGAGCGAACCCGGTCAACCGTCCTACCAACGCTGATCGGTCGAGTTTTCCGGTCGGCCGGTACCAACGCTCTATCGCGTTGAGGATGGAGAGGATGAAGATCGCCTCCACCTTGGGATCGATATCGGGGCGGAAAGCCCCGGTGTCGATCCCTTCCTGGAGTACCTGGCGGAAGGCCTGCTCATAGTGGTCTCTGGCCTGCAAGATCCTGTGCCGGTAGGTGTCCTCCAGAACACGTGCCTCATTGAGGAAGGTTCGTGACACATCGATGTTGTCGAGCACCACATCGACATGACCGGAGATCAACGCCCGGAGACGATCCTCGGGTGTACCCGGCGTCTCCAGGGCGGCACCCGCTGAGGCCTCGAACAGGGCCGCTCCTTCCTCGACGACGGCGACCAGCAGATCCTGTTTCGATGCGACATGGGCGTAGAGGGAGGAACCGAGCAAGCCGAGTTCCTTGCCCAGATCCCGCATCGACGTGCCGTGATAACCGCGTTCGGCAAAGAGCCGTCCGGCGGCCTGGACGACATCGCCCCTGGTGTTGCGGGTAGTGACCATCAGCGGTGGTCGTAACGGACGACGACTCGTTCGGTGAGAGGATGAGATTGGCAGGTCAGCACATATCCGGCTTCGACCTCGGAGTCGATCAGTGCGTAGTTCCGATCCATCGAGACCTCGCCCTCTTCGATCCTCCCCTTGCAGGTGGCGCACATACCCCCCTTGCAGGAGAACGGGAGCTCGCTTCGTACCCGCAGGGCAGCATCGAGGATCGAGGTGTCCGGCGTCATCCGGGTTTCCACCGCACGCCCATCGAGGATCACCGTCAGCGACACCGAGCCTTCCCCGGGTGGTGGCTCCGGGGGCAGGGTGCTCAGATCGACGGGGCCGGCAAAGAACAACTCGTCGTGGATCCGGGAATCGTCGACGCCCATCCCGGTCAGGGTCTCTCTCGCCATGGAGACCATGTCGAACGGTCCGCACAAATACCAGCCGTCAATCTCAGCCGAGCCGAGAAGCCGGTCGTGGATGGTCCGGATCTTGTCAGGATCGATTCGACCGGAAAGCAGTGGCACGTCCGACCCCTCCCTGCTCAGAACGTGGAAGATCTGCAACCGGGGGTGGAATCGATCCTTCAAGCCCTCCAATTCATCCAGGAACATGATGCTGTTCACAGTGCGATTGCCGAAGATGACCGTCCAGGAAGCCTCGGGCTCCATCTCCAACGAGGTTGCGATCAGGGAGAGCACAGGGGTGATGCCTGACCCGGCAACGATGGCAACGGCCCGACGTGGCCGTCCTGGATCGATGTTGATGGTGAACTCGCCGACCGGTGGCATGACCTCCAGGACATCACCTGCCTTCAGGCGGTCGTTGGCATGATTGGAGAACCGACCGCCGGGAAGCCGCTTGATCCCCACCCTCAGCTTGCCCGTATTGGCAGGAGCGCAGATCGAATAGGAGCGACGACAGTCGACCCCATCGACATCGGCGCGCACTGTTACGTGCTGACCGGGGAGATAGGTGAACCGGTGGCTGAGTTCGGGGGGCACATCGAAAGTCACAGCCACCGAGTCGTCAGTGAGTCGGGATACCTCGGTGACTCGAAGCGGGTGAAAGGTGACTTCGCTCATATCCGCTTGAAGTAGTCGAAGGGTTCGCCACAAGAGGTACAGACCATCAGCGCCTTGCAGGCGGTGGACCCGAACTCTGAGACCACCTCAGACTCGGCGGCTTCACAGCGCGGGCACAGAATCTGTGTTTCGGTGGTCGGCGGTGCGATACCGAAGGCGGCAAGTTTTCGCTGACCGACCTCGCTGATCCAGTCGGTAGTCCACGCTGGCTGGTAGACGGTCCGAATCGTGACCTCTTCGAAGCCGTGCCGGTTCAGAGTGTCACGGATGTCATCTTCGATCTGTCGCATCGCCGGGCACCCCGAGTAGGTAGGTGTGATGGTGCAGACGACAGTGTCATCCTCGACTGCCACGTCTCTCAGAATGCCGAGGTCCTCGATGGTCAGGACCGGAATCTCGGGATCCACTACGGAAGCCACCAGGCTGCGGATGTCGGTGTCGGTGATCACCATTTCAACCCCGGGTAGCTTCGGGCCATCCATTGCATCTCTGCGAGCAGGAAACCGAGATGCTCGGTGTGGAAGCCGTCCCGTCCGCCTGAGCGTTGGTACAGGTCTCCGGGCCGGGTCAGCGTCGCCTCTTCGAGGACGATGTCGATCATCGAGTCCCAGGGATCGCGATACCGGGCAGCATCCCCGTCAAACATCTCGTCGGTGAATCTCCAGAGATCATCCAGGGCGGCCTGAGTGCGCCGATGGGACTCCTCGGTGCCATCCCCGAGACGGACCACCCAACCCGACGAAAACCGCCAGTGGTAGGAGGCTTCCTTCAAGGCTTTGGCTGCGATGCCGGCCAGGACCTGGTCTTCGGAGCCTGCAAGATCCTCCCAGAGAAGAAGCTGATACGCGTCGAAGAGCATCTGGCGGACGATCGTGTGGGCGAAATCGCCGTTTGGTTGTTCGACCAGGAGGAGGTTGGTGAACTCGCGCTCCGAACGGAGCATGGCGTAGTCGTCCTCGGTCTTTCCCTCCCGCTCCCCGGCGTATGTGTACAGGGCCCTGGCAACACCGAGGTGATCGAGACCGATGTTCCCGATGGCGATATCGAGTTCCAGCTCGGGAGCGTTGCTGATCAGTTCTCCGAGCCGTTGGGCGAGCACCATGTTGTCGTCGGCATGGTTGATGAGGACGCCTGGTGCAGCCTGGCTGTCCATCACATGTGACCCACTTCCTCGGGGATGTCGTAGGTGGTGGCGAGCCGGTAGACCTTGTCGTTGGCTTCCACGTAGTCGGCGGCGGCGTCGGGTTCGAAGGCGTGGATCTCGGCACTGGGGACCACCCAGATGCTCTGACCCTCGCCGCGACGGGTGTATACGTCCCGGGCGTTCTCGAGGGCAGTCTCGGCGTCGGGAGCATGGAGGCTTCCGATATGGACGTGGGAGATGCCACGACGGGCCCGCACGAAGACCTCCCACATCGGCCAGCCTTCCAGATTGAAACCTGTGGTCTCCTCGAGTTCGGCCTTCTCCCCGGGGGCGACGGGGACCTCGTATGTCATGCCGCGCTCCTCTCCTTGCGTTGCGCCTTCTTCTCAGCGTGGGCGGCGGCAGCCTCACGCACCCATGCGCCGTCCTCCCATGCCTTCACCTTGTGGGCAAGCCGGTCACGGTTCATCGGGCCGTGGCCTTTCACCACCCGCCAGAACTCGTCCCAGTCGATCTCTCCGAAGTCGTAGTGACCCCGCTCCTCGTTCCATCTCAGGTCCGGGTCGGGAATGGTCAGGCCGAGGTACTCCGCCTGGGGGACGGTCATGTCGACGAACTGCTGACGGAGATCATCGTTGGACACCCGCTTGATCTTCCAGGTCATCGACTGCTCGGTGTGGGTTGAGTCGGAGTCGTGGGGTCCGAACATCATCAGGGATGGCCACCACCAACGATCGAGGGCGTCCTGGGCCATGGCCTTCTGTTCCGATGAGCCCTGGCACAGACGTATCAGAAGCTCGTAGCCCTGCCTCTGGTGGAAGGACTCCTCCTTGCAGATCCGCACCATTGCCCTGGCGTACGGACCGTACGAGCACCGGGTCAGCATCACCTGGTTGGTGATTGCGGCGCCATCGACCAGCCACCCGATCGTCCCGATGTCGGCCCAACTGAGGGTCGGGTAGTTGAAGATCGAGGAGTACTTGTGCTTGCCCTGATGAAGCAACTCCTGGAGTTCGTCTCTCTTCACCCCGAGAGTCTCGGCGGCGGAGTAGAGATACAACCCGTGTCCCGCCTCGTCCTGGACCTTGGCGATGAGGATGGCCTTTCGGTGGAGGCTGGGCGCCCTGGTGATCCAGTTGCCCTCGGGTTGCATGCCTATTACCTCTGAATGGGCGTGCTGTGCAATCTGGCGGACCAGGGTGCTGCGGTAGCCGTCGGGCATCCAGTCAGTTGGCTCGATCTTCTCCTCGGCGTCGATGATCGCCTGGAAACGTTCCTCGGGTGTCATTCGATGAATTCTAACAAACGAACGTTCGTTTGTCATTCCACCCCGACATGCGCCGGGTGGTTTGTGGCATGATCCAGGTCGTGGACAGGGACCGAACCCTCGAAGCCCTGATCGCTTCAGCAACGGACGCCATCGTCACCGCCGACCACCAGGGCAACATCGTCACCTGGAACCCGGCTTCCGAAGAGATGTTCGGCTACTCGAAACAAGAACTCATCGGCCAGTCTCTGACTTTGATCGTTCCCGAGAGATTCCGGGAAGCCCACTCGGAGGGTCTCGCCCGGGTCAGCTCCGGAGGCGAAACAAGGATTGTCGGTCAAACAGTCCAGGTCGCCGGGAGACGAAAGGACGGGACCGAATTCCCGATCGAGCTCTCACTCTCCTCATGGGGCGAGGACAGCGAGCGCCACTATGTCGGGATCATCCGCGACGTGTCGGAGCGAGAAGAGATGTCAAGGGCTCTGGCCTCGTCTGAGCAGCGACTCGAGGCGATCCTCCAGTCCGCCAACGACGCCATCATCTCCATCGACTCGCGAGGATCCGTCGTCTTGTGGAACGATTACGCAGAGAAACTATTCGGATACACCGCGGCGGAAATGCTCGGGGAGAACCTGGAGGTGATCGTTCCCCAACAGCACCGCTCGGCCCACTTAGAAGGGGTGGAGCGGGTGAGCTCGGATGGCGAAACCCATGTCATCGGCAGCACCGTGGAACTTACCGCATTGCATAGGAACGGGCGTGAGATCCCGATCGAACTGTCTCTGGCGACGTGGTTCGTTGGCGACCAGCGCTACTACGGGGGAATCATCCGGGACATATCAGAGCGCAAACGAGCCGAAGAGGAACTGCGGTTAGCCAACAAATCGCTGAGCGAAACCAACCAGCAACTCGAAGCGCTCTCGTCGAAACTGGCCAAGTACCTGTCACGTCAAGTCTACGACTCGATCTTCGAAGGTCGGACCGAGGTCAGGGTCCAGTCATACCGCAAGGAGCTCACCGTATTCTTCTCGGACATCCAGGGCTTCACCGAACTCGCCGACCAGTTGGAGGCCGAGAGGATCAGCCACCTCCTCAACTCCTACCTGGGGGAGATGTCGAAGATCGCAGACTCGTGCAGCGGGACCATCGACAAGTTCATCGGTGACGGCATCATGATCTTCTTCGGGGATCCGGTCACGATGGGTCGGAAGGCTGACGCGGTGGCGTGTGTCCGGATGGCGCTGCGGATGAGACAGAAGATCTTCGAGATGAGGAAAGAGTGGGAGGAGCTACTCGGCCTCAGCGGGATCAACGTGCGGATCGGGATCAACACCGGGTATTGCACCGTCGGCAACTTTGGGTCCGAGGATCGAATGGACTACACGATTGTCGGGGGGCCGGTGAACACCGCCTCCAGGTTGGAGGCCACCGCCGCACCTGATCAGATCCAGATTTCCCATGCCACATATCTGCTGGTCAAGAGCGAGTTCTACTGCCGACCGCTGGGGAAGGTCCATCTCAAGGGGATGGCCAGGGAGGTGGCCACCTACGAGGTTGTGGCCGAGTTGTCCGAGATGGGTCACGAAGAAGCGATCGTTGCCGAGACCGAGGGGTTCAACCTGGTTCTCGACCCATCGTTGCTGGCTCCCCAACGTGCCGGTCTCGCCCGTGAAGCGCTCCGCAACGCTCTTGCCGCCCTTGGCGAGGAAGCCGGAACTTAGGCTGGTTCTACAAGCGTCCATGACGCGTGGCATTGAGCAAGAGTCCCTCCACACCCTGTCCGCGTTGATCCTTATCCGAGGCCGCATCCCGAATCCGGACGCACCGGCTAGATCCCGCCCTGGGCTATTCGCCGGTGTAGGTGCCGAAGCTCCAGCGGTTGCCTTCGGGATCGAACACGCTGAAAGTCCGCGACCCGTAGGTCGCATCTTCCAGTTCGTAGAACACTTCGGCTCCGGCGGCCTTCGATCTCTCATAGAGACCGTCCGGATCGTGGGTGACCAGGTAGATGGCATCGTTTCCGGGTGCGCGCGTACTGAACGGAGAATCGTCTTTGCGGACGGTTCCGAACATCACACCACCACCAAGTGGCCACCACATCTCTCCGTGAATGACGACACGAGGGTCGGCCTCCGAGGTGATGACGACGCCCCTTTCAAAGCCGAAGGCTTCCTCCATGAAGTCGGCCATCTTCAAGGCGTCGGTGAAGGTCAGTATCGGCCAGACGTTGGTTTCGGGTCTTTCGCTCATGAGGTCAGTCTGCATCAACCGGGGTGTGGCTGTCTTGGAGATTTGTAACTTCCCCATCGCGGATTCGCCCGGGGGGTGCCCCACCGAACTCCACGAAGTCGTTGATCATGTGCGACTGGTCGTAGTAGCCGCAGGCCAGGGCGATGTCGGCGGGCTGCATCGTGGGAGGCCGTCTTTCGAACAGCTTGAACGCCTTGTTGAATCGGAAGACCCGGGCCGCAAGTTTGGGCGCCATCCCGAACTCGTTGGTGAAGCACCGGGTCAGATGCTGTCGTGTCCAGCCGACCTCCCGCGCCACCGACGAGACTGACATGCGCCCGGCCGAGGCCACAAGGAGATTCCACGCACGCTCCAGTTCCGGTGCAACCCGATCCTCAGTGCCAGGATCGAGAGTCGAATTGACCGCGTGTACTCGGGACTCCCAGGTGGTGGCCGCCTGCACTCTCTCCCAGAGCCCATCACCTTTGGGCCCGATCAGTTCGGACAACTCGACCGATGTGTCCCAGATCTCCCTGGCAGGCATACCGAACAGGGCGCGGGCGCCGAGCGGACTCAGGGTTATGGAGACGCCCTCCTGATGCCCGTTATGGGCGACGGCTGCCGGGCGCGCATGGAGTCCGGAAACGATGGCCCGATAACTCCGGGGGGCATGGTGTCGGTTGGTCTGTGCAACAACGTCGATCGGATGGTCGACGCTGACGATGAAGGTGAGATTTCGGGAGGGAAGACCACGATGGATTCCCGGCGGGAAACCGGTCAGCCGGTACGCCTGTAGACCGTCGACGTACCGCGCCAGGGACGGTGCCGGCTCGAATCTCCTCCAATATGCCTGTTCTGAAATGGATGACTCCCGATGTTTGTCCTGCTGACAACCTTAGGGGCGGGTTAGAACAACAGGGAGAGACAGGTGAGCCCTCCGTCCGCCTTCTGGAACTCCGAGATATCCAGCCACTCGACGTCGAAACCGGCACCCATTACCGAGTTCACGGTCATGGGCGTGTTGGCGGTCACCACTATCCGACCATCGTGGAGTCGGAGAGCACTCGACGTCGGCTCGTCGGCAGGCTTTTCGATCAGCCGGTATCCGATGAAAACGTTGGGGTCGGTGTAGTGCGATGCGATCAGGATGGTCTCGTCGTCGAGACCCAGAACGGCGGTCTTGAGATGGAGAACACCGCGCAACGGTGTGGCGATGACCCGCAACCCGTCGGTTGAGGCGTACTCGGCGAATTGGGCGATGCCAGCGTCGTTGGTTCTCGCCGACTTGCCAACGAAGAGGGTTCGACCCATCCGCAACACATCGCCTCCGTCGAGTGTGCCGGGCGCTTTGATCTCCACCGTGGGCATCAAAGCCGAGAGGGATTCGGCAACCGGACCCACTTCCGCCTGTCGTTCGGGTGCTCCCGGCCGGGTGATGATGGCGAAGTTGTCGAGCACAACGGCAGCGTCTTCGATGAAGGGAGCGTCCGGGCACCCTTCGTCGGTATCAACCGTTGAGACTTCGTAACCAGCAGTTTCGAGGATGTGCCGGTAGGCGTCATGCTGTTCTCGGGCCAGTCCCACGTCGATCTGGGGGCGGTCACTCATGCTCAGGGCCTCAGTGAATGAGTCTGGAACGGAGCGAAGGATGGCACGGGGCATGGTGGGAGCCTACCTGCTCCCCTCATGTCACCTGGAGTCGCGCAGACGACGGGCGAAGTGCGCGCCGATGGCGAGAAGAGCCATCCAGATCAAGACGTTGATCAGCCAGAGAATGACGATCGAGCCAGGGTCGACCTCGGTCGGTTGCTCCCGGACGAGATTCACAATCACCACGCCAGTGGCGATGGCCATAGCCCACCAGACCATGCGGCGCATGTCGCGGCCGAGCCGCGATGTCAGATCACCGACGGATTCACCCACGCTGTCGGCACCGGCGACGACTTTCCCCGCAGCCTCGTCATATCGTCCTGATTCTTCGGGATCCATCCGGTGAATCTACCCGCTCAGGCAAGAGCCACCAGGTCGAGGAGATTCTCATCGAAGAACCGCAACTCACCGTCGGGCATCAGCACCGCCCGGTCCGGCATCAATTGGGCAACGAAGTCGGTGTCGTGACTCACCAGGATCACCGTTCCCTCATAGATGGTTAGGGCATCGAGAAGAGCTTCCTTCGCCTGCGGGTCGAGGTTGTTGGTTGGCTCGTCCAGAAGGAGCACATTCGGGCGGGATGTCATCAGCATGGCCAGGGCCAGCTTGGTCTTCTCCCCTCCGGAGAGAGTTCCGGCGTCCTGGTCGATCTTGTCCGCCAGAAGGAAGTGGCCCAGCATGGTGCGCAGCACCTCATCTGGGAGTCGGGCTACACGACGTAAGTGGTCGATAACGCTGACCCCATCGATGATCTGCTCATGCTCCTGGGCGTAGTAGCCGAGAGTTGCCTTCGGTCCCCTTGAGACCTCACCCAGATCTGCGGTCTCGACACCGGCCAGGATGCGCAGCAGGGTGGTCTTCCCGGCGCCGTTGAGACCGATCAGCACCATCCTTTCCCCCCGCTCCACAGCGAACTCGACATCGATGAACACGAGGTTGTCCCCGAAAGCCTTGGTGAGACCGGTGGCTGCGAGTGGAACCCGACCCGAGGGTTCGGGCTGTGGGAACCTGACCTTCACCTTCTTGCCCGACTTCTGCACTTCGACGAGTTCGCGCTTCATCCTTTCCACCCTGGTCTCCATAGACCGGGCAACCCGGGCCATCTTCTCGCTGCTGCCCTTGAACCTCCGGATGTTCTCCTCGAGCCGTTCGATCGCTTGATCCTGGTGACGACGGTCGCGTTCCCTCTGCTCCCGCCGGCGGTCCCGTTCCGTCAGGTAGTTGGTGTAGTTACCCCGGTAAGACTCGACCTGGCGGTTCTCAAGGGCGAGCACCGAGGTGATCGCCTCGTCAAGCAGGGGAAGATCGTGGGAGATGACCAGCATCCCTCCCCGGTAGGTCGACAGGTAATCGACCAGCCAGGCTTTGGCGTCGAGATCGAGATGGTTGGTCGGCTCGTCGAGCAGAAGGATGTCGGTCTCGGCGAACAGGATCCGCGCCAGTTCGACCCGACGGCGCTGCCCACCCGACATGGTCTTGACCGGCTGGTTCAACTCCTCATTGCCGATACCGACGTTTGAGGCGATCCGTTTCGCTTCCGCTTCGGCCACCACACCCCCCTTCGCCTCGAACTCTTCGAGCAACCGGGTGAAACGGGCGATACCACGATCCCGTTCCTCCCCGGTCAGATCATGGAGGCGGACCCTGGCCTCCTCGATCCGCCGTTGCATGGCACCGATCTCACGGGCCATGAGAATCCGTTCCAGGGCCGTCGCGTCCTCATGTTCGAGGTCGGGAAGGGCGGCCTCCTGAGAGAAGTACCCGACGCGACCCGAGCGGAGGACGGTTCCCTCGGTGGGCTGAAGTTCCCCCAACAGCGTCCTCATCAGGGTGGTCTTGCCGGCACCGTTGCGACCCACCAGACCGATACGGTCCCCCGCTTGCACGCTGAACGAGGCATCCGCAAGCAAGGTGCGGGTGCCGAGTTCAAGACGTAGGTCGCGTGCAATCAACATGGTCGGAGGGGTTTCCGGTGTCAGATTACGGGAGTTTCCCGTGCTGTATCGGTGGATTAACGGACCTGAAACACCGGACGGATGTAATCGAGACGGTCGGATTCCTCCTCGACATAGCCAGGAACCTCCTACCGGGGGGTCAACGGGGCGGTGTGATTCACCGCCCCGTTCTGGTTACATGCACCGGTGCCGAGCGAGACTTTCACCCATTCGACCCTGGCTGCGGTCCCCCGTGAGAAGGCTTGGGCGGCACTGGACCGTCCTCAGATCTGGGAGTCGGTGGCAGGCGTCGATCGGGTCTTCGACCCTCAATACGATCTCGACAACCGACTGGTCGGGTTCTCCTTCGAGACCCTCATGGGTGGTGCTCCCTATCGGGGGGAAGCAACGCCTCGCGAGCGTGTGGAGGGGAAGTTGATGGCATGGAACATCCTCAGCGCTCACCTGCGGGGTTACGCCCGGGTGGAACTCGCTGACGAAGGCGATGAGGCCACCCGGGTCACTGTCACGGTCCACGCCGAGAGCATCGGATTCCTTGCCTCGATGATGTTCTCCTCGATCGCGACGACGATACGGTCCGGAATGGAACGAACCGTGGAGTCCTTCGCCCGCAGCCTCGCCGGTTAGGCCGCTTCGTCGATAGTTGTCAGGGCAATGATGGCGAGGGCGATCATCGCCATGTTCACCCCAACCGGGTTATAGGAGCCACCAAGCGATGCCGGATCCATGATCGCAACCGCAGCGAGAAGACCGACCATGGCGGCGATCGTCACCAGAAACGGCCAGCGGTGGTGGCGGAACCTGATCACGAGGAGGGCAAAGACGACCTCGGCGATGCCCGCTCCAACCACAGCAAGCCGGGCGGTGGCTTCTCCCAACCCCAGGTCCAACCAGAGGTCGAGTTCGCTTTGGTCACTCAACAGGAGCTTGGGAACCAGCCCGTGATAGAACCAGACCGCTGCGATCCCCAGCGTTGCGATCCAATGAACGCGACGACCCATCCGGCAAGGTTAGGCGTCGGGTCCCCAACGCCGCTCAGGACTCCGAACCCACCTCTGGCGTTTCGTCGTCGTCGACCGGAGCAGTAGCGGCAAGCTCCTGAGCAACTTCCTTGGCGGCAGCGGCGCTCTCCGCGATCTGGGCACGGTCGGTGATCAGGGTCACCTGATTGTTGAGGACCTGGATGAACCCACCGAACACACCAATGGTTGTCCTCTGCCCGGTTTCCTCTTCGATGACCACGGGACCGGTCGAGAGGGAGCCCATCAGCGGCTCGTGGTCGGCCATGATCCCGAGTTCACCGTCGGGGGTACGGGCGATGACGATGGTGGCCATCCCGCTCCACACCGTGGCCTCAGGTGAGACCACATCGACCTGAAATGGTTTAGCCACTAGGCAGCGGCATCCTTCATCTGGGCAGCCCTCTTCTCGACGTCCTCACGACCGCCGACCATGTAGAAGGCCTGTTCCGGATACTGGTCCATCTCACCGTCGATAAGTGCCCGGAAGGAAGCGATGGTCTCTTCACGTGGTGTGTAGACGCCGGGCTGACCGGTGAACTGCTCCGCCACGAACATGGGCTGGGCGAGGAAACGCTGGATACGACGGGCACGACCCACCACCAGTTTGTCCTCCTCGGAGAGTTCGTCGATACCAAGGATGGCGATGATGTCCTGGAGGTCCTTGTACCGCTGCAGGATCCGCTGGACCTCGGTGGCCACGAAGTAGTG
>CAYNSP010000045.1:0-13512 GCA_964400035.1 uncultured Acidimicrobiaceae bacterium
GCCACCACCCATGAGTATCGCTCCCTCCGTTGGCCTTTCAGGCTAAAGGGGCTCGCGATGAATTCGGCGCATGAAGCCCGCTTGGAGAGTTGAATGGGACCCATGAGTGAAAAGCGGGTGACAGCACAGGCGTTCCATGAGGCCAACGGGGTGTCGGATTGGCGGGTTCTCTTTCGGGGCGCTCATGCGCACTTCCGGACCTCCTCTTTCTCTGAGGCTGTCCGACTGGTATCGGCGATTGCGGCCGAAGCCGAGGAGATCGGGCATTTCCCCGACATCGACCTCCGAGCCGAGGGGGTCACCGTGAGGACCTTCAGCGGACCCTTCGGAGAGTTGAATTCCGTTGACGTCGCCCTGGCCAGAAGGATCTCCGAGGTGGCCTCTGGCATGGGGTTGGAGCCCGACCCCTCCCGACTGACCATGATCAACTTCGCTGTGGCCCACGATCCGGACACGTCGGTGCGGGAGTTCTGGGCGGCAGCACTGGGATATGAGGAAGTAGAAGGGGACGCCATGGATCCGAATCGTCGGAATCCTGGTGCCGCGTTTCACCCCTTCGACACGTCCCGGCCGGGGCGTGGGCGACTCCACATCGACATCAGTGTCCCTGCCGAAGAAGCTGTGAAGAGGGTTGAGGCGGCACTCGCCGCCGGGGGAGCTCTGGTTGAGGAGCGATCCCGGCCGCCGTTCTGGTGGACACTGAGGTCACCTGACAATCACGGGGTCGATATTGCCGCCTGGCCCGACACGGAGAACTTCGTAGAGGAGGAGTGACGCCGGACCTGGCGGTCCCTGCTCCTCAAGGCCGGCAAACAGAGGGTCAGCCCTCGACGATGACTTTGGCCCTCATCCAGGGGTGTGGTGCGCAGAAGTACTCGTACTCACCGGGGGTGTCGAAGGTGTACGACCAGGTGTCTCCGGTGTTGAGGAAACCCGAGTCGAACGAACCGTCCACCGCGGTGACCGTGTGGAGCATCCCCGGGTCCGTGTTGGTCCAGGTGACGGTTTCACCAACCTTGATCCTGAGCACGTTCACCGAGTAGTCGGCCGGAGTCTCGTTGTCGGCAAACTCGTCCGGGCTGTCCATGTCCTGGAACTCCCACGAGTTGGGAAGGATCGACACTTCGTGACCCTCAACCGGATCCGGCTGATGACCGCCCATATCGTGGCCACCATTGCCGGTTCCTTCCTCACCCTCGAAGATGTCGGGGTTCGGATCACCTGCGATCACGATCTGGCCGATAGCGCCCTTGTCAACGGCACGGGCCAGGGCATGGTCGACGAGGACGACTGTCGACGGAACGTACCCGACCAGCTCGACGACCGTCCCGCCGCCGGCGGGGATCAGAGTGGTCTGTGAACCCCTGATCGGGGAGCTGAGCAAGGCGGCTTCCGGATAGACCCGATCCCAGTGGGATCCGATCGGGTGGAAGCTGGAGATCATGTTGAGTCCGGCGTTGATGAAGTAGATCCGCCCCCTCTCGCCCACGTTCATCTGCAGGGCGTTGTCACCGGTCAGGGCGCCAACCGCTCCGTTGAACACGACATGCGACGGGTTCTCGTCGGTGGCCGCCTTCCGGTTGAAGGAGGCGACATTGTCGACAGCGGTGTTGAGGAAGTATTCCGACTGCACCACGTACCACTCGTGGTCGACATCGGGGAGCGGGGTCTCCGGGTCAACCAGGATCCCGCCGTACATGCCGTGGGCGATGTGGGCGACAAGATCTCCATATGCGCAGTGGTACATGAAGAACCCCGGGTAGAGCAATCGGGCTTCGATGGTCTTGGTCTCGCCGGGGGCGACCACGGTCGCCTCCGCACCGCCACCGGTGCCGGTAACCGCATGGAAATCGACGTTGTGGGCGTCATGGTTGCCGGCGGGGTTGGTGATGGTGAACCGGAGGAGGTCTCCGACCCGGGCCCGGATCATCGGTCCGGGCGTCCCGATCACCATCCCGTCAGGGCCGTCGAGGAGACGGTATCCCCAGGTCTCGGTCTGGAGACCGGTCGCCGGGTTAATGGTCGAGAGGCCTTCGACTACCTCGAAGTGCACTTCGACGATGGCCTGTGAGGTCCTACCTGACGGGGGCGGGACGTTGGGCGCTACCGAGACGTTCACCTCGGACTCGGGAGCCAGGGGCAGTTGTGCTTTTGGTGTCAGTTCAGGGACCACGTTGTCGGGTCCGTAACCACCAACGACCTGGGCCGCATCGAGGAACTGGTCAACCTTCTGGCTGACCAAGGCGTCGTCGACAGAGTTGCGGCTTGCCGTGATCGTCAAAGCGGCGATGGCGAGCCCAACAGCCACGATCGTTCCGAGAACCCCGAGGACAATCATTGTTCCAAGGGTGTAGTGGGGGTGTGAAGGCACCCCATCATGTCTCGACTTCTGATCAGTCGGACGGTCTATCAGTTGTGTCATTTCCAGTCTTCTCCTTGATCGATGCGGTCCTGGGTCCCCGTCACCGCTGGCACCTGTGCCAGTTCGGTGACCAGGACCTTCCGGGCCGCAAGCCATGCGGTGTGTGCCGGACAGGGTTGAGTCCCCCCGCATGGCTCACCCCTCAGTACGCACAGTCCATCTGCCACCGGCCCCTGCACTGCCTCGATGACATCGAGCAAACAGGCGGCCCGACCTTCCTCGGTCAGTTCGTATCCGCCGAGGGGCCCACGATTGGAACGAACCCATCCCTCCCGGACCAGAGGCGCGATCACCTGTGGCAGGTAGGTGGGGGTGGTATCGGTGGCTTCAGCCAGTTCGGCGCCGCTCATCCGCCCCTCGCTCAGGCTGTTGAGCATGGCCAGGGCCAGATTGGTGCGGCGGCTGTTTCCAATGTTCATTAGTTCCTTAGTAAACAACTAAGGAACTAGGGTTCTTAGGGTCTTTTGGCCCTCTTCTTCGGGACCCATAGGAGGTCTATTGGTCGGATGCGATTGACGTCAGCTCAAGGAGGTCAGATAGTCGGCGAGGACGCCGGCTCCGGAATGGGACATATCCCTGGTGGCGGTAAGCAGGATCACCCTTCGGTCTCGGGCTATCTCGACCAGTTCGGCGGCCACCCGGCCGGCCACGGGAGAGTCACCCAGTTCGGTGCGGTACCGATCGGCGAAATCCTCGAAGAGGGCACCCTCGTGGTGATACCACTTGCGGAGCTCGGTACTCGGTGCCAGCTCCTTGGCCCAGAGGTCGAGGGCGGCCGCCGCCTTGCTGATCCCACGAGGCCAGAGACGGTCGACGAGGACCCGATAACCCGGCTCGGCCGCCTCATAGATGCGACGAATCTCGAACACCTACCCAGCGTAGGCCTGCGGACAGCGAAGAAAGGAAGGACATGAACAAGCTCGATGTGAGGGAAAAGGCCCCGAGGGACCGGCACCAGACGATCTTCGAGAGACTCTCTGTGCTGGAGGCTGGCGAGGCCCTGACCCTGATCAACGACCACGATCCGGTCCCCCTTCGATACCAATTGGATGCGGAGAAGCCGGGACAGTTCAGCTGGACCTATCACGAGGCGGGTCCGGAACGCTGGATAGTCGACATCACCTGCATGGCACGGGTGTTCGATGCCCGCCCTCTACTCGCCGCCGGGACCGAACCCTTCGAGTCAATCATGGCGGAAGCATCTCAGGTAGAAGGAGGCTCCAAGTTCGTGCTCTATGCCCCATTTGAACCCGCCCCGCTCCGGAAGGTGCTCGGCGAGAAGGGTTTCACCTACGAGGCCGAGCAACTCGAAGAGGGCAACTGGAGGGTGGTCTTCTCCCGTAGCTGACAACGACCAAGTTCCTGGGTCTGGGGCCGAAGGGTTCTAGTGTCCCCGGTATGCGAATGCTCGGGTTGGCTCTGGTCGGGGTGGCTGCCCTCATCCACGTCTACGTCTTCCTTCTGGAGTCCTTCATGTGGACCCGTGAATCGACCCGTCGCATCTTCCGGATCCGGACCGCTGAGCAGGCCGAAACACTTCGGGTGATGGCGTTCAACCAGGGGTTCTACAACCTCTTCCTCGCCGTGTCGGTGATCGTCGGTATAGCGCTCGTATCGAGCGGGGAGACCACCGCGGGCATGGTGGCGATCACGATAGGGGCGGCGTCGATGGTCCTTGCCGCGGTGGTGTTGAGGGTGTCCTCCAGGGGAATGACCCGGGGTGCCCTGATTCAGGGTCTGGCCCCATTGCTCGGGCTGGTCCTGCTCTGGGCCGACACCCTGACTTGAACCACGGTCCGGGCGTCTTAGCCTGCCCCCGTGCGGAAGCGATCGTTGCTCGTCCTGGTTCTCCTGCTGACAGCCTGCGGTCCTGTCGCCGCTGATCCCACTAGCACCACGGCCGCGTCCACTTCGACCACGCTCCCTTCTACCCCCACGACCACGACCACGACTACGACCACCTCTACGACTACGACCACCTTGCCGACAACGACGACCTCGACCACCGTCCCGCCCACCACCACGACGACCAAACCGCGGCCCACCACGACCACCACGACCCTCCCACCACCGGTGTTCAAATGGGCAGGCGGGGAGAGCGGGATCGTTGGAGACTCCGGGCCGCTGCGCACCTACATGGTCGGCGTCGAGGAGGGGATCGACCTGGATCCAGATGCCTTCGCAGCCATCGTCGATGAAATACTCGGGGATGAACGGTCCTGGACCTCGGTCCTGGATGTCCGCCTGCAGAGGGTTCCCTCATCCCCACAGGTGAGGGTCGTGATTGCGACTCCGGCAACTGTGGACCGGTTGTGCGCCCCGCTCCCAACCAGGGGGGAGGTGTCCTGTATGCGCAACGGGCGTGTCGTCCTGAATCTGAAGCGATGGACTCAGGGCGCCGCCACCTGGGGGGACGATGTCAGCGGCTACCGCACCTACCTGGTCAACCACGAGTTCGGCCACTTCCTCGGGCGGAAACATGTCGACTGCCCCGGGGCGGGGCTTCCCGCACCGGTCATGGTGCAGCAGAGCATCTCCCTCCAGGGTTGTCTCCCCAATGCCTGGCCAGTGACCACCGGAGGTTGAACTGCGGGCTGTAGAACCCGCATACCGGGCTCTGGAACCCTGGGTTTGCGGTATTAGCCGGATCTGTCAGGTCATCCAGAACAGGGAGCGGTGAGAACGGACTCGAAACGATTGGTCAGGGTGTCGAACCTCTGAGGCGATAGAGTATGGCGATGGAGGCAGTGACAGGGATTGGCGGTGTCTTCTTTCGCGCCCAGGACCCGGAATCGCTCACGCGCTGGTACCAGACCCACCTTGGGATCCGGCCACCGGGTCCCACCTACGAGGACGGGTCCTGGTGGCAGGACGAGGGCCCGACTGTGTTCTCCCCTTTTCCGCTCGACACCGACTACTTCGGTGACGAAGCCAAGCAGTGGATGATCAACCTGCGGGTGGCCGACCTGGACGCCATGGTGGATCAGCTGAGGTCGGCAGGTGTCGAGGTCAAGGTCATGGACGAGGTCTTCCCCAACGGACGCTTCGCCCACTGCAAGGATCCGGAGGGCAATCCCATCGAGCTCTGGGAGCCCGCAGGGACCGACCTGTCACGACCCCCGGTCTAGGAAGGAAGACCCTCTCAGCCGCCGAAGGCCTCGGAGAATGCTGGGGGGATGGCCATGGTCAAGTACATGGAAGCCGTAGCTGCCGGATCGGCCGAGGCACGCCAGTGACCACCGGAGGTTGAACTGTGGGCTGTAGAACCCGCATACCGGGCTCTTGAACCCTGGGTTTGCAGTATTAGCCGGAGGTCGCTACCGACTGATCAGGCTGATACCCGCCCACACGGTGAGGATCAACCCGACAACCATCATCCAGGCGACGCGAGCAGGGCGAAAAGACGCCTCAGCCACACCTTTCGGGGTCTCTCCCTTGCGATTCTTCCACCATGCCAGACCGTTGCCGACGATGAGTGCCAGTCCGAGGGCCAGGACCAACTGAGGGAGGAGTGTCTGAGTGTCGAAGATGTCGCTCACATCCCCCACGGTACCGGCGATACCCTGATCCCGTGCCAGTCACCGTATCCGTGCCCGCAACCACCGCCAACCTCGGTCCCGGCTATGACTGCATTGCCATGGCGCTCCACCCACGATGCAGGGTCACTGCGATCCGTTCCGGCGAGTGGACGATCGAGCACATCGGGCCCGAGATCCTTCCCGGCGACTCCGAAGACATAATCCTCGAGGCTGCCCGGAGTGTTGCCGAAGGTCCCCTCGCCCTCACCGTGGCCAATGAGATCCCGATCGGCAAGGGACTGGGATCGTCGGCGGCAGCGCTCACCGCGGGCGTGTCCGTTGCCACAGCCGCCATGGGAGGCGCGATCGATCGACAGCAGGTGTTCGAGAGGGCAGCGGCGATGGAGGGTCACCCCGAGCAGGTAGCGGCCGCCATATACGGAGGGCTGATCCTGATCTCGGCCAGCGGAGAACCGATCCCGCTGACCGTCCACCCATCGCTCCGTGTGCTCGTCGCCGTGCCCGACGAAACCCTTTCCACGCATGAGGCACGGACCGTGGTCCCGTCCACCCTCCCGATCGATGTCGTGGTCCGCAGCCTCGCCCGGATGGGTGCCCTGGCCGCGGGACTGCTGACCGGAGACCCGGTGCTGCTCGGTGCATCCCGGGGAGATGAAGTTCACGAAGAGCCCCGGGCCCGGGTGAGCCCGCGGGTGGGCGAGCTCGCGGATCTGGCCCTCGAGGCGGGGGCCTGGCATGTCGCCAGATCCGGTGCGGGGCCCTCCGTACTGGCCCTGGTCGGGGACTCCGGTGTCGACGCCGTGAGGTCAGTGTGGGAGCAGGCGGGAGTCCGGGTCCTCCTCGGACCCATCGATACGGACGGATTGGTGGTCACATCGGTTTGACCTAATCGCCGAATCCGTGGACAATTACACCCGTCTCCCCTTCACGTGAGGTTTTTGCATGGGTTCGCTTATCAAGAAGCGCCGCAAGAAGATGTCAAAACACAAGTACCGGAAGCGCCTCAAGGCCAACCGGCACAAGAAGAAGTAGCCAAATGCACCCCGCCCCGGCGGGGTGCATTCTTCTAGGTCAGGACCCGTATCCCATGATCGGACCGGCGTCGCCGCGACGAGCCCGGTGGAACCGGCCAGCACCATCTCTGCTCCGGGCACTCAGGGAGGCGAGTGGCTACTGGTCTTTGAGGAAGTTCTCGATCTCTTCGACGAGGCTTTCCGTGGTGGGGAAATCAGCTTCCTCCTCTTCCTCCTCAAGCCTCTGGACGTAGCGGGTCAACTCCTCGTTGCCGGAGATTGCCTCATCCACCGTCGATAGGAATTGCCTGCTGGCCATGGCCAACTCCTCGAACCCGACCGATACGCCGAGGAGCTCGGCCGCCTTCAGCGCCAGGGCTTCCGCACCGGGCGGATACTCCTGATTGGAGAGATAGTGAGGTACCGCGGCCCACACCGACACCACGTCGATCCCGCTGTAGCCGAGGGCGACATTGAGCACACCGGTTATGCCGGTTGGACCCTCATAACCCGACGGGAGCAGTCCATGGAGCGGAAGCATGTCGGGATGGCTGGACGTCCCGACCAGGGGAACCGGGAGAGTGTGGGCCACCTGCCCGATGAATGCTCCCATCGTGACGGCCCTGGTCACACTTAGAGAGCGAAGACCTTCGACCAGGGCGTAGGTGAATGCCTTCCACCGGTAGTGGGGCTCCTCGCCGATGACCACCACCATGTCGCGCTCGACGCCGCGGATGGCGTGGATTTCATTCCGGGGCCAACTGATGCTGCGAACCCCGAGATGGTCGATCTCCACGATGGGACGACGCACCTGGAAGTCGAAATGGTCATCGGGATCGATGAGACCGACGAGCTCGCTGTCATGATCCTCGAGGAAGGCGGTCGCGGCCTGGGTAGCCGACTCACCGGCGTCGCCCCAGCCCGAAAAGGCAATCAAGGCGACCGGGTCGACCAGGGCCGGTCTATCAATCCACTGGAGTCCAGCCATCACTACAAGCTACACCCTGGTATCGGCTAGTGCGACCGGTCTTACGGACCCTGGTAGCCGCGCAGCCGGAGTGCGTTGAGCACCACCGAGACCGATGAGAAAGCCATTGCCGCAGCCGCCACCATCGGGTTGAGGACACCCGCCACGGCCAGCGGGATCGCCGCCACGTTGTACCCGAATGCCCACATCAGGTTCTGGCGGATCGTATTGAGTGTCCGTCCGGCCAGATCGATGGCGGTGGGCACCAGACGCGGATCCCCGTTGAGCAGGACCACGTCACCGGCTTCCACTGCCACGTCGGTTCCCGAACCGACAGCCATGCCCAGATCAGCCTGGGTCAGGGCCGGTGCGTCGTTAATCCCGTCGCCGACGAAAGCCACCGTCCTTCCCTCCTCCTGGAGCCTGCGAACCGAGTCGGCCTTGTCGCCGGGCAGGACCTCTGCCTCGATCATGTTGATCCCGAGTTCCTCACCGATCCGGGTCGCGGTCCTCAGGTTGTCCCCGGTGATCATGGCGGTATGGATATCGAACCGGCCCAGGGTGCCGACGGCGACCTTCGACTCCGGACGGATGACATCGGACACCGCTACCAGACCGTGAACCTGGCCGTCCCATCCGGCGAGGAAGACAGTCTTCCCTTCGGACTCGAGTGCGGACATCTCATCGGTCCAGCGGGTGTCAATCGTCAGGTTTCGATTGGTCATCAGGTCGGGTTTGCCGACAACGACGATGGTGCTGTCGATCACGCCGACCACACCCAGCCCGGTAACCACCTCAACCCGGTCGATCTGGTCCAGTTCGATGTCCCGTTCCTCGGCACCCAAGGCGACTGCCCGACCGATCGGATGCCCGGAGACCGCTTCCACCGAGGCCACCCTACGGAGGAATTCGGTCTGATCCATCGCGGTGGACACGTCGGTGAGGGTCATCACTCCGGTGGTCAGGGTCCCTGTCTTGTCGAAGACGACGGTGTCGATGTCACCGGCCCGTTCGAACACCTCGGCTCTCTTGAAGAGGATCCCCAGCTCTGCCCCTCGTCCACTGCCCACCATCACCGCGGTCGGTGTGGCCAGGCCGAGGGCGCAGGGACAGGCGATGATCAGCACCGCCACCCCGTTCATGAAGGCCTCGGTCAGGTCGGCCCCGGCGATCAGCCAGCCGACGGCGGTGCCGATGGCGATCAGGATCACCGATGGGACGAAGATCGCCGAGATCCGGTCGACGAGACGCTGAATCGGTGCCTTCGAGCCCTGGGCGATCTCGACGAGTCGGGCGATGCCGGCGAGTGCGGTATCGGTCCCGACTGCCGTGGCCCGGACGGTGAGATGCCCTTCCTGGTTGATGGTTGCGCCGTAGACGGTGTCGCCCGGCGTCTTGTCTACGGGCAAGGACTCCCCGGTCAACATCGATTCGTCGACCGATGACCGCCCCGACACGATGAGGCCGTCGGTAGGGATTCGCTCTCCAGGGTGTACCACCATGAGGTCTCCCGGCGCCACGTTTTCGATAGGGACCATGGCGATCTCCCCATCGACATCTATCCGGGCCTCCTTCGCCGACAGGTCGAGGAGACGGTGCACTGCCGACGAGGCCCTACCTTTGGCCCGGGCCTCAAAGGCCCGTCCGAGAGTGATCAGGGTGACGATCATCGCCCCGGTCTCGAAATAGACGTGATCATGGTGACCTCTCAGCACTGACCACAGGGAGTAGAAGTAGGCGGCGAGGGCGCCCATGGAGATCAGGGTGTCCATGTTTGCGCTGAAGTGGCGTGCCAGCTTCAGGGCGACACGATGGAACTGCCATCCCACCACGAACACCACGGGTGTCGTCAGGATCGCCTGGGTCCACGAGCTCCAGACCGAACCTTCCGGCCCGAACATGGCCAGGTACATGACCGGGAGGGTCAATGCGGCGGCGGTCCAGAACAGCCTCCATTGTCCCCGTTCGTCTCCGTGGTAGTGCTCGGTGACATCACGGGGGGCTTCCTCATCGGGATGATGGGTCAGCTTGTAACCGATCCGGTCGACCGCAGCGACGAGGGTGTCTACGTCCACATCATGGCCGGCGTGGACTTCAGCGGTTGTGGCCGCCAGGTTCACCGATGCGGACTCCACGCCCTCCTGCTTGGAGAGGACGCGCTCGATCCGCACCGCGCACGTGGCGCAGGTCATCCCGTCGACATCGAAACGGATTACGTCGGGAGCGTGATGGACGTCAGTCGGCGACGGCGTAGCCCTGCTCCTCGATCGTGTTCTTGATTGTCTCGAGAGCAACGGCGCTCTCATCGAAAGTCACGGCGATGGTGGCGTCGGGAACTGACACCTCCACCGAACGGACACCGGCAACCTGACCGATCGCCCCCTCGAGGCTGTGCTTGCAGTGATCGCAGTGGATCTCGGGGACGCTGATGGTTGTGCTCTGGGTCATTTCTTTCCTTTCATCGGGATGGTGTGGCAACGGTTGGGGTCACGGCATTCGGCAGGATTGAGACCCCTCGCCCGGTCGGTCAACTCTTCGAGACGTGCCCTGGTTCGTTTCAGGTCTTCGATCTGGCGGTCCACATCTTTGAGATGCTCGTCGAGCATCCAGATGACATGGTCACAAGTGGACTCCCCGGCGTCCTTCATGTCGAGGATCATTCCGACCTCGGCCAGACTCAGCCCCGACGCCTGGGCGTCACGGATGAACCTGAGACGTTCTATTGCCTCCTCTCCGTACTTGCGATAGCCATTGGCGAGCCGATCCGGATCGGGGAGGAGTCCGATGTTCTCGTAGTACCTGACCGTCCGAGGGTTCAGACCTGTGGTCCTCGCCAGCTCTCCTATCTTCATAAACCTGATCCTATTCCATCCAACCTTCCAGTTAGCTGGAAGGTTCGCCGGGTGTAAAGAGAGCCCCGGGGTGCCGGGGCTCTCCAGACTCAGAAGTTGTGGCTTCTAAGCGTCCTGTTCGTCCATGATCTTGCCGCGGACACGGGGGAACCGCACCGGAGCGTGAACATGGCAGAACTCGGCCTTGTTGTACTGGGATAGTCTGGTTTCGCAGCCGGGCTTGGCGCACTCCCTGCCCACAGCGAATCTCTTCGAGGGACGGGTCATGCCCTTGATGGCTGCTCCTCTAACAATGTCACTCATTTTGGTAGGCCCTCCAGGGGCCGGGTCTTTAAGTTGCTAATTACCTAGAACAATCTTTGGTTGGAGTTGATTCCAGCCGTCCGGTTGCTCTCGACGCACGCGTCAGCGGGCTGCCGGTCGGAGGGATCGCCTCCATTATCACTGATTAAGACGCCGCGCGCTAGTCGACAGTTCCATCCGATACCCGGTTTCATCCGAAACCATGCATCGTTAACTCGGGTTGGCGATCCCCAATTTGGTCAGGAAGGCCTGATTGTTGGGTTCTCTCCCCAGGAACTCGACCAGCATCTGGTTCGGGTCCACAGTGCCGCCACGTTCCAACACGGTGCGCCGGTACGCCATTCCCACCTCGGGATTGGTGACACCCTCTGACTGGAAGCGGGAGAACATGTCATCGCCGTAGACCTCCGACCACATGTAGCCGTAATAGCTGGCGTCGTACCCGCCCATCAGGTGACCGAAATTGGCCAGCGGGAATGTGCCGACATGCTCGGGGAGCAACGACAGCTTGATGCCGTTGCGCAGGATCTCGTCCAGGTCGCGGTCCCGGCCGGAGTGGAGCTCCTGGTCCCACATCCCGTACTGGATCTGACGGAGTTGGTGGAGACCCTGGTTGAGGTTCCTGGCTGCAACCAGCTGGTTGACCAGCTCAGCAGGGATCGGTTCGCCGGTCTCGTAATGGCGGGCAAACCGGTTGAGCACGTCGGTCCGCCAGATCCAGTGCTCCATGATCTGCGACGGTGCCTCCACGAAGTCGCGCTCGACGTTGGTCCCGGAGAACCGGGCCAGTTCGGTTCGACCCAGGTTCTGGTGGAGGACATGGCCGAACTCATGGAACAGGGTTTCGACCTCGCCATGCTGGAGCAGCGACGGCTTGTCCTTGGTCGGCTTGGTGAAGTTGCACACCATTGCGCAGACCGGGTTCTGGTACGACCCATCCTCGAGACGACGACTCGGGATCAACGGGAACTCGGCGGCGTGGCCGAACTTGCCCTCCCGGGGGAACAGGTCCAGAAAGAACCGGGACATCTCTTCGCCGGTCTCCTTGTCGACGATGGCGAACATCTGAACGTCGTCATGCCAGGAGTCGAAGTCTTTGATCTCCACGTATTCGATCCCGAACATCTCCGAGGTCAGGTCGAACATTCCCTCGAGCACCTGGGGCAGCGGGAAGTACTTGGCGACTTCGAAGTTGTCGACTCCGTACTGCGTCTTCCGCTGAAGGGTGTCGTAGTACTGCCAGTCCCAGGTCTGGACGGTTCCGTCGCCGGTGTCTTCAGCGATCAGGGCGGCGATGGCGTCGCGCTCCCTCTCCCCGAGTGAGGTGAGCGGTGGGATCAGGTCGTCGTAGAACGCCCGTACCCGGGCGGGGTCCTTCGCCATTCGTTCCTCGAGGACCCAGTCAGCCCAGGTTTCCTTCCCGAACGCCTCCGCCACCTCCTGGCGGAGCACCGTGGCTTCGGCCAGGATCTTGCGGTTCTCCTCTACGGCGACGGTGTTGAACTTGAACCGGAGTGCCTCTCTGAGGTCACGTCTCCGGGCGTTCTCCATGAAAGGAATCAGGTTCGGGTAGTCGATGGTGACCTTGTACTTGCCGGTCTCCTCGTCTATGTCCAGCGATTCGATGAAGCTTTCGGGGAGACCGTCGAGGTCGTCTCGGTCGCACAGGATCCAGTCCTGCCACTCGTCGATGTTCTGCTGGAAACGGACACCGAGTTCGACCAGACGTTCGATCTTCGCCTTGACTTCGGCTCGGGTATCGGGGTCGAGATCGTGGCCGGCGCGTCGCAGGTCTCGCAGGGTGAATTCCAGGGCCCTGGCATACTCACCGTCCAGGTTCTCTGCCTCCTCAGTGGCGGCATACTCCTTGACCGCGGTGTTGAGGTCGTCGCGGAAGATCAGCTCGACACCGAACTTGTCGATTTTCTCCTCGGCCGTCTTGGCGGCGGTCCGCACATCCTTGTCCGGGTGCACATAACCCATGAATGCATAGGAGTGGAATGCCTTCCCCAGGACGTCCTGGATCAGGTCAAGCGGTCGGAGTGTGTTGTCAAAGGTGCGCGTCTCCTTGGGTGAAACCAGCCCGTCGAGAACGCCCCTGGCTTCCTCGATCGCCCGGTCAACACCTGCCTCAACCTTCTCAGGAGTCAGTTCTCGATAACCCATAGCGAAGGCAGGGTACTTGGATCGAAAACTCAAGTACCGGTGGTGGTAGCGGCCTTCTGGCTCTCCCGCGCAGGCGAGCCGGTGAGGAAGTCAGCAAGACGGCGGTACTCATCGAGCGTGTTGTAGTGGTGGGCGGAGATTCGGGCGACCTGGGTCGGCCAGGCCGGCCAGAAGCTCACCGGTACCTCGAAACCGGCTGAGAGGAGCTCCATGCTCATCGGGGAGATGAAATCGGCCGCGGGCTCACCGG
>CAYNSP010000046.1:0-13383 GCA_964400035.1 uncultured Acidimicrobiaceae bacterium
AAGGAATAGATCAGCGTCTCCAGGCGGTCGAACCCGAGAGTTGCGCCGATCCGATGCTGGCCCACCTGACCGGGATCAAGAAGCGGGAACTCGCCCTCCTCATCGATCTCCTACGCGCCCGCGGCACCCCTGAATTCTTCATGGCGTCGGTCGAGCTGTTCGGCCATGTCGTTTCACCACTGGTCGATATTGCCGAGCAAATCCTCGACCAGCCGATCGAACCGGGGGGCGGTGGCGGCACAGTCGGACCGCACCAGATTGCCCGGGCGGCCGAAGCCGAGATAGCCCACTACCGGCAGGACCATCCCGAGCTTCTCGCCCGGGTGCATGTCGACAAACGGGTCGCCGGGATAAGGGTGGAAAACGGCGATCTCTACATCGGGTCGACCGTCCATGTACCGGCCCGACGGCTCGGATCTCTTATCCAGCACGAGGTGGGAGTCCATGTCCTCACCTATGCCAACGGCGCATCCCAGCCCCTCAAGCTCCTGGCCGTTGGTCTACCTGGATACGAAGAGAACCAGGAGGCCCTCGGCGTCCTCGCCGAATACCTATCCGGAGGTTTGGCACCGTCGAGGTTGCGGGTACTGGCGCTCCGTGTCATGGCAGCGCATTCGAGAAGTAGCGGTCACTCATTCGTGGAGACCTACCAGTCCCTCCGTGGCTTCGGTGCGGGCAAACGGTTGGCCTTCATGACCACCATGCGCAGCCATCGAGGCGGAGGAATGACCCGAGATGCTGGATACCTGAGGGGATTCGTCCGGCTCCTCGAGCATCTCTCCTCAGGCGGTGACCTCGGTCATCTACTGGTCGGGAAACTGAGGCTCGAAGACGAGCCCCTGGTCGACGATCTCACCCGGAGGCATGTCCTGAGCAGCCCTCCACTGACCCCACGATTCCTGACCAACCCGCTGGGACGCAGACTTCTCACCGGGCTCAGGAGTGGCGTGGACATCCTTGAGTTGAGTGCCCGATGAGAATCGGCTTCGTAGTCAACGAGATAGCCACCGAAAAACCGGGATTCACCACGACGCGGCTTGCCTTTGCCGCAAAGCGGGCCGGTCACGAGGTTTACACCATCGCCGTCGGTGACCTGTCGCAGCAGGCCGATGGAGCGGTGGCAGCACGGGCAAACCGCCCCGCCGACAAGAACTACCGGGCCCTCAATAGTTTCGCCTCGGACCTGCTCGACGGGAACGTGGTCGAAGACATCCGGATCGACGACCTGGATGTCCTGATGCTCCGCAACGATCCGGCTGCCGACGCCATCGAACGACCGTGGGCCCAGCGAGCGGGAGTCCATTTTGGTCAGCTGGCGGTAACCAGGGGCGTCCTCGTTCTCAACGACCCCCTGCATCTCGCCGACGCCATCGACAAGACCTACTTCCAGCACTTCCCTGAAAGCGTTCGTCCCGAGACGATGATCTCGCGCGATCCGATCCAGATCACCGAGTTCGTCGAGGCCCACAGGGGCAGGGCTGTCCTCAAGCCCCTGCAGGGTTCGGGTGGGCAGGGAGTCTTCGTCCTGAGTGGCAGAGGTCAACAGAACGTCAACCAGATCATCGAGTCCATCACCCGGGACGGGTTCGTGGTCGCTCAGGAGTACCTGAAAGATGCCGAGAACGGCGATGTGAGGATCTTCGTGATGAACGGAGAGCCACTAAAGGTCGGTAACGCCTACGCCGCCTTCCGGCGGCGGTCCACCGGTTCAGACCCCCGTTCGAATATGCATGTCGGTGGGGAAGCGGAACGGGTGAAGCTCACCGATGACGTGCTCGAACTGATCCAGGCGGTCAAGCCGAAGCTGATCAGGGACGGGATGTTCCTGGTTGGTCTCGACGTGATCGGTGACATGCTGATGGAGGTCAACGTATTCAGTCCCGGAGGTCTGGGCAGTGCCGGCATGCTGGAGGACGCCGACTTCAGCATGGCGGTCATCGAAGCCATCGAACACAAGGTGTCTCTCCGCCAGCGGTACGGATCGGATCTCACCAATACCGAGCTGGCAACCCTGTAGCGCCGAACTCAGTTGTCTTCGTCGGTGGCGTCGACCATCCCGGGGCTGATCATGGCCACCACGATCAATGTGATCACGGTCGCTCCCAACCCGAGCAAATACTGTCCCGCCCCGACCGCACTACCGATGCCAGCGGTCACCCAGATGCCGGCCGCGGTGGTCAAACCACGGACATTCCCTCCCGACGTGATGATCGCTCCGGCACCGAGGAAGCCGATCCCGGCCACGATCGCGCTGGTTACACGGAGAAGGTCAGGTGGAGGCGCACCCGGGTCGGCAGCAGCAAGGATCATCCCACCCGATGCCACGAACAGGGCAGCACCTGACGCCACCAGCATGTGAGTGCGCAATCCGGCCGGCTTGTCGTGACGCTCCCGGTCGTATCCGACGGCCGCCCCGAAGATTGCGGCCACGGCCACCCGGAGCAGCATCTCGAGTTCAACCATCACGGCAGGTCACTCATCGGCCTGGATGATGTCACCGAGTTCGTTGAGGGCTTTGGTGAGGATGCGGGACACCTGCATCTGGGAGACCCCGATCCGTTCGGCGATCTCAGTCTGGGTCAGGTCCTCGTAGAACCTCAGATAGACCACGAGACGATCCCGTTCGGACAGCGCCTGAAGTGCGTCATCGATGACATCCCTGGTCTCGGTGTCGTTGAGGGCAAGGTCGAGGTCGCCGAGTGCGTCGGCCAGCGATGGACCGTCCTCGGGGCCAGTGTCATCCAGCGACAGCGCCGAGTAGCCCTGGGCCACGCTGAGCGCCTCGGACACCTCATCCTCGGAGAGATCCAAGGCGCGGGCAATCTCGGCAGGTGACGGCGACCGCCCATTCTCCTGTGTGAGCTTCTGCATGGTCCAGGCAACACTCAGGGCCTGCTCCTGGAGTCCCCTGGGGACCCGCACCGACCAGCCCCGGTCGCGGAGAAGCCGCTTCAGTTCACCGGCGATGGTCACCGCGGCAAACGAGCGGAGCGAGCCTCGCTCCGGGTCAAACCTGTGCAACGCCTTGAGCAATGCGATTACAGCAACCTGCTCCAGATCGTCTTCGTGGATGCCCTTGCCCCGGTATCGACGGGCGATGGACAAAGCCAGTGGCCGGTAGCGATTGATCAACTCCTGGGCCAGGGTGGGATCGTCGGCCATTCGGAGGACCAATTCATCCTCGGACATGGTCCCCGGAGTAAGGGAGACGGATCCGGGTTTGCGTACCTCGAACCAGACATCGACCCGACCGTCGACATAGCTGTAGGACCAGTCGTGAGAGAGGCGATCGAGGAGGGTGAAACCGAATCCTCTCTCCGGTGACGTGATTGGCCGCTCGGAAATGTGTGAGACACCAATGCGGACGACCGAACCTTCCGTTTCGACCCGCACGTCCGCCTCCGATGCGTCACCATGCTTGACGGCGTTGGCGATGATCTCGGTGGCAAGCAGGGCCGCCTCGGCAGTCCGCATCGAATCGAGCCGGACCTCTTCGTCGAGGAAGGTTCGTACGGTCGCGGCTGAACCAGGACGTAGGGGGATGGTTATGGATGCGATGCGGTCAGGCTGACCGTTCAACGTTCTCCTCCGAACGACGTTCGTTGATAGGGTTGTGATGACCGACTCCTCCGTGTTCTCGGGCTGGCGCCCTTCCCGATCTGAAAGCGCTTCCGGCAAAACGGGTCTGCGTACGTCTCGGGCTCCGACTCTCTGTCACGACATCTACCCGAACTCTCGATGTCGTAAACAGGCGTCTCAGGTGGCTAGCGCTTCGCTTACCGAGGAGTAGGTGTCGAGATGGCTGAGGACTCCGGTTACGTCCAAAAGCCGGCGGATCGATCCCCCGTCAACGGCGACCTTGAAACTCTCACCGGCGGTCTGGCGACGTTCATGTTCGGCCATCAGCAGACGGATACCTGAGGAGTCCATGAAATCGGTGGATGTGAGATCTACGACGAGCCCATAACCTTGTTCAAAGGAGGCGATACGGGATTCCAGTTCCTGGACGGTGGCAATGTCCACTTCCCCAAGAACAGCAAGAACCACCGTCTTTGCCTCGTGATCAGTAGTGACACTGAAATCGATCGGCATTCCGGCGATTCTATCACCTGCCCGGTTGCGGCCCGCCGGTGGCGGTCATCGTGTCCTCCGGTTTATCCAAGGGAAGGATCGGGTACTGCGTGGACATGGAGCTTCTCGATTCAGTTCTCGGTGGTGCTCAAGGCGAGATTCACAACCGCCGGGTCGAGGCTGCCATGACCGACGGCCGGGGCACCCCTGTGGAGCCAGGGATTCAGTAAGGAATCTCCTCCCCCGACGACTTTCTACTGAAACCCGGGCTTCCCAACAAAGAGAGGGCCCCGGACGGGGCCCTCTCTAACGCGCTGAACGGGATTCAGTGATGGCGCAGGGCCGAGATGAGTTCCTTCTTGCTCATCGAAGACCTGCCATCGATCCCCACCTTCTTGGCCTTGTCGTAGAGCTCGTCCTTGGTCCACTCCTCATAGGGGTCCGCTGATCCACCGCGTTTGCCCGCCGTTGTGGCATCGGTGTTGGCGATACGCGCCGCCTTCTCCTTGCTCATGCCTTCTTCGCGCATGGCCTCGTAGCGGCGGTCGTCTTTGATGGTGGGACGATCCTCTTTGGCTCGTCTGGGCATCATGACTCCTTTCGTGGCGTCGAAGGACTGGTACCCGATGCGCCCGATCAGGAATCAGGGTTACGTGCCTTGGATTCCTTGTAGTAGTCGATCCGATCCAGCGGCATCACGATTGAGGTGAGCACATTCTCCAGATGGGAGACGATTCGCTTGAGGAACCGGTAGTACAGGGCCCTGGGGACGGCGACGCGGGCGGGTTCGTCGGACCCGACGTATTGGAAGACGATCCGATCGTGGTTTGCAGCGACCATTTCCATCCTTGGGATCAGGGCATGGACCTTCTTTTCGTCCTGGTCGTAGAAGGCACGCCGACCCTCCTCGAGAAGCGTGGCCACTTCCTCGGTGTCCGATCGAAGGGTGTCGATGTCCGGAGCGCCACCGAACGAGACGCCGGCCTCGGCAAGATCCCAGATGTTCTTGCAATAGTCGCCGATCCGCTCGATGTCCTTTGCCACCGACATGTAGGCGAGCAGGAGACCCTGCTCCATCTCGGCATGCCTGACCGCCCCTCTGACCAATAGCTCACGCCGGGTAGCCCTCTCTCCCTTGTTCACCGCCTTGTCCAGGTCCCAGATCTCGGGACCTGCCCCGTGGGCGTCGATGTCCCCGAAGACGGACTGTGTGGCCAGCGTGAACATCCGGCCGCAGTTCACCAGCATTCGATCGAGGGACACCTCGATGTCCCGATTGGCCGTTGACTTGAAGATGGCGAACACGGTGTCCTCCCTAAGACAGGATCAGTATTAGCAGGGGTGCGGCGACAAACACACCAATGATGTAGACAGCCACCCAGGTCTTGTTTCTCACCGCCACCCGGGCCACCCATCTGGCCAGGCCGATGGGGATGCGACGGACCGCGTTGGGGAAGAAGATGAATATCCCCAGGGTGTTGAGCACCACATGGGCCATGGCGATGACCAGTGCCTCCCGCGATTCGGAGGCGACCGATGCAAGCACCGCGGTAGCCGTGGTTCCGAGATCGGCTCCGAGGATGATGGGGAAGGCGTTGTTCATGGTGATGACTCCGGCGGCCACCAGGGGGACCATGATCGAGTTGACGATGCCCGATGACTGAACGGCAAAGGTCATCACAGTCCCGAACAGGACCGCCATCAGCCCTTTGCTCTTACCGAGGATGGCGTTCAAACCCTGCTCGATCCGCCCCGACATCAGTTGCTTCATCTGACGGGTGACAACGATGAGGGCGCCGAACAGAGCAACCAATCCGATGGCAATCAGGATCGGGCCGACGGCACGGGTCCACCCAACGGAGACCAGCCAGTCGCGGAAAGCTCCCACCGGGGCCTTGACCACATCGGAGAGCCAGGAGGTTTCCCCGGCACCTCCACTTGGCATCCAGTCCATTCGTTCAGCGAGGAACCGGGCGCTCTTCGAGATCACGCCGAAGATGAGCTCCAACGGGAAGAACAGAGCCACCGCAAGGATGTTGTAGAAGTCCTGCATGGTGGCTGCGGCGAAACCCCGCTCGAAGTAGAGGCCGTTCCGGATGTGCCCGAGAGCGGCCAGGGTGCTGGTGGCGGCCGACCCGATGTTGGCACCCATCACCATCGGGACCGCCGCCTCAGCGGTCATCACACCGGCACCAACCAGACCGACGATGATGGCCGTGGTGGCCGAAGACGACTGGACCAGGACCGTCGCCAGGATTCCGGCGGCGAGGGCACCCAGGGGGGTCGACACCGCTGAGAAGATCGAATCGACGACGTTTTCGCCGAGTGCGCCGATGCCGGTTTCCAACGATTTGATGGCGACCAGGAAGAGGTAGAGGAACAGGAGGACCGATCCGAGTCGGGCTGCCTTAAGCACCCGGGGTGGCATCGGCGCCTTCCTTACGGCCGGACCCCCGGCCTGTCCGTTGTCTCCCATTGGCTGCGGGGAGAGTAACCCCCGTCACGCTGAAATACCCATTGCGGGCGCATAGACTCAACTACATGCCGCGGGCCATATGGAAAGGTGCCATCAATTTCGGTCTGGTCACCATCCCGGTGGGGATGTACACCGCCACCGAGAACAAGACACCGAAGTTCAAACAGCTCCGCAAGAGCGACCACTCCCCCATCCGTTACAAGCGGGTGGCCGAAGCCGATGGGGAGGAGGTCTCGTGGGATGACATCGTCAAGGGCTATGAGTTCGAAAAGGACCGTTATGTCGTCTTCACCGACGAGGAGTTGACCGCAGCCAATCAGGAGAGCAACCGTCTGGTCGATGTGATCCAGTTCGTCGACGAGTCCGAGATCGATCCGATGCTCTACAAATCGTCCTATTACCTGGCTCCTGAGAAGACCGGAACCAAGGCGTATCGGATCCTCGCCGAGGCCCTCAAAGAGAAAGGTCGCGTTGGCATCGCCAAAGTCTCAATCCGGGAAAAGCAACACCTGGCGACTCTTCGAGAGAAGGATGGGCTGATCGTCATGGAGACGATGTTCTGGCCCGATGAGATCCGCGAGGGTGAATTCGAGGAACTGGAGGAGAAGGTCGAGATCAGGGATGAGGAGGTCGCCATGGCGGCGATGATCATCGACAACCTGACCCGGCCGTTCGAACCATCCAACTATGTCGACCGCAGCCGTGAAGCTGTCGAGGAGCTGGCGGCCAAGAAGGTCGCCGGCGAGGAGATCGTGGCCCCGACCTCACCTGAGCCGACCAAGGTGGTCGACCTCCTGGAGGCGCTGAAGGCATCGGTGGAAGCGACCAAGGCCGCGGCGGACGAGACTCCCAAGAAGCGCGCCAAGGCCGGATAAGGACTCAAACGGTCCCGGCTCGCTCCTCATCCCATCGAACCATCTCCGGGTCAGTGAGATCGATTCCCTTGAACACCGGGGCCCTGAGATGATCGTCTGCGGTCCAGTTCTTGAACTCGACCTCGACCACCAATGCCGGCCTTACCCAGGTCTTCTTGCCGGGAACGGTCACAGGCTCTGAGAAGGGGTTTGAGTCGGTCTCCAAACCCGACACGGTTGCGTGGATCGCCCTGAGCGTCGCATCATCGAAGCCGGAACCGACCGCCCCGATCCACCGGAGGTCGGAGCCGTCGTAAAGGCCGAGCAGCAGCGAGCCGAAGGTCGAGGAGCGACCACCGGTACCCGCCAGATATCCGCCCACCACTGCTCTGAGCCTCTTCTTCCCGGAAATCTTCCTCCAATCAGGGGAACGGCGGCCCGGCCGATAGACCGACCCGAGGCGTTTTCCGACGATGCCCTCCATCCCCGCACCAACTACAGCGCTGAAGAGGGCTTTGCCCGCGGTCGGAGTCGGATCGGGGACGATGATCGGCGACTCCAGACCGAGTTCGGCAAGCTTCTCCTTCCTCCTCTCATATGGAAGGTCGGTGAGGTCGCCACCTGAGTAGAGGATGTCGAACACGACCAGGTTCACCGGTCGGCCCGCCTGCAGCGCAGCGAATGAGGGGCGACCATCGTCATCGAAGGCCACGGCCTCACCGTCGACCACCACTCCGTCGGGAATCTTCAGGTCCCTGAGTTCGGGAAACCGGGTGAGAAGGTCGAGACCCCTCCTCGACCTGACCCGAAGCTGGCCGTCCCGGGCGACTATGGCCCTGTAACCATCCCACTTGACCTCGAACCACCAGGCTTCGTCATCGAAAGGCTCGGGCCACGGGGTGGCCAACATCGGTTGGTATTCGATCACCCGAGTTCTTCGGCGACGATTCGACTCACCAGAGCCCCATCGAGGTCGCCCCCACGGGTCTTCATCAGCGTCCCGGTGACCCGTCCTGCGGCCTTCGGATCGCCTGCCACTCCCAGCTCGTCGATAGTGGCCCTGACCAGCTCTCGGGTCGCGGTCTCATCGAGCTTCTGCGGCAACCACCGGCTCAAGAAGTCGATCTCGTACTCGAGACCGGCCGCCATCGCCTGGCCGCGCTCGCCGAGTTCGAGATACTCCCTCCGCGCCTTGTCCATCTTCTTCACATATGAGGAGATGACCTTGATATGGAAGGCGTCGTCGATCTCACCATGGAAGTCAGGATCGCTTCTGGCGGTGGCGATCTCGGTCTGGACCTGGCGGATTACATCCCTCCGGGCCTTGTCCTGCTTCTTCATGGCGTCGCGGAGTTCGGAGGCGAGCTCTTCCTGGATGCTCATGGGGTGGAGAGTAGGCCGGACCGGGAACCAACTGCCGAAATCCACCGTCCAAACCAGTGCCGGAAGCTCCAAGAAAACTGTTTACAGCGAGACTTAACACCGGTACCATCCGTCCTGAAACCACGACCATGTTGCGCGAACGTGCAACCCCACTTGTGAAAAACTTCACAAAGGGTCTGAAAAGTTGAGGAAATTGTGCTTACCACCATCACCACCGACTGGAGGGACCTGGCCGCCTGTCGGGATTCTGAGCCCACCCTGTTCTTCCCGATCGGCACCACCGGTCCGGCCGTAGAGCAGATCGAGGCCGCAGTCGCCATTTGTGCCACCTGTCCGGTGCAGGAGGAGTGCCTCCAGTACGCCCTGGAAACCAATCAGGAGTCGGGCGTCTGGGGTGGATATGCCGAAGACGATCGACGTCGCCTCCGCAAGCGGTGGCTGGCCGAACGTCGTCGTCGCGCCGTCTAACCAGCAGGGACGAAGCCGACCCGGCTGTCGCCCCCTTCATCGATCTCAGCAAAGGCGATCCTGGGTCCGGGGACGCCAACCGAACGACCCTTGGTGTCGGTGAACCATGCCATCGAACCGTCTTCGATAGCCCGCCCTATCTCCTGACGGAACGCGTCCGCGTCATCCACCTCGAGTTCAATCAGTTTGCTGGTGTCAGCGACACCGATACGTACCTTCATTTGTTCCTCCCTACCGGATTGCGGTGAACTTGTAGATGGTGCCTTCCCAGGTACCCAGGTACAGCTCCATATGGCCGTCGAGGCCGAAAGTGGTGATCTGACCCGGGGCGCCACCGAGATCCTCGCTCCAGTCCTTCTGTTCGGTTGCCTGACCGTCGACGTACCGGAACGACTTGATCCACCGCTGCACCCAGTCGGCATAGAAGAAGGTGCCGTGCAGCTCGGGAATCTCGGCTCCCCGATACACGTACCCGCCGGACACCGAACCGGCGGCGTCGTGGAGGTAGACGATCACCGGGTTCGTATAGTTGGCCGGGTCACAACCTGACAGGTGGAAACAGCGATCACCCTCCATGTCGGACCATCCGAAGTTGTACCCGCCCCCCTCGTCAAGCGGGACGACATTGATCTCCTCACGGGTGTTGTGGCCGACGTCTGCGATGTAGACCATGCGCTCCACGGGGTCAAAGGAGAAGCGCCATGGATTACGCAACCCGAATGCCCAGACCTCGGCCATTCCTCCCCCGCTGACGAACGGGTTATCCGGTGGGACCGCGTACGGATCGCCGCTGTCGACATCGAGCCGCATCACCGTTCCGTAGGGGGTGTTGGGGTTCTGTCCCTGGGCCCGGGAGTCGGCTCCGTCTCCTGAGGACACCCAGAGGTAACCGTCGGGGTCGAAAGCCACCTGACCTGCGTAGTGGCGGATGTCGGTCGAATTCGGGGGCTGGGGAAACTCGAAAAGGATCTTCTCACTCGAGGCCAACGCCACATTGGGATCGCCGGCAGAAACCCTGAACTCGGACAACCGGCGTCCCCCACCGGGGACCGTGCGGTAGGTGAAGAATCGGCCGTTGGTGGCGTATTCGGGATGGAAGGCGAGGCCGAGCAGCCCCTGCTCGATTCCGCCCGCCAGGACATTCCCGGTTAGATCCAGGAACGGAGTCTGCTGGAGGTTGCCATCAGCGTCGATGACCCGGATGAACCCGCCACGCTGCACCACGAAAAGCCGGTCGTCTCCGGGAGGTGCGGTGATGCCGACGGGTTGGCGAATCCCTTCGGCGATCACTTCAAGTCTTACTCCCTGCAGGGGATCAAGAGTCGGTCCGGGGTTAGAGGTGGTCGTCTCACCATCCGGACCGGTGGTGCTGGTTTCACCTGGGAGGGTGGTGGCGGTGGTGCTGGTATCACCCGCGCTGGTATCACCCGGACCCCCGCCGCCGCCCCGGAAGAAGATGGCCCCAATCAGGAAAATCAGGGCAAAGACCACAACCAGGAGACGCAGACGGGATTGCGCGGTGCTTGGCGTGGGGCGGTGTCGGGCGGTCACAGCGACTGATTATGCGTTCTCTCCGAGAAATATCTCGGATACCGAGGAGTCCAGGAAGATCGCCTGGAGGGTCTCCGCCAGGATCGGGGAGATCGAAAGGACCTTCACCTTCTCCAAAACCTGGAACTCCGGGTCGACCGGCAGGGTGTTGGTCACGATCACCTCTTCGATAGGACTGTTCTTGATCCGGTCGATGGCCGGGTCCGAGAAGATCCCATGGGTTGCGGCGATCCGGACAGACAGAGCTCCCTGCTCCTTGACCATCTCGGCGGCGTTACAGACGGTTCCTGCGGTATCGATCATGTCATCGACGATGACCACATGACGTCCCCTGACCTCCCCTGACATGGACAATGCGGCCGACACGTTATGAGCCTCGGGGTCTCGACGTTTGTAGATGAAGGCCACGTCGGCATCCAGCCGTTTTGCATAGCGTTCCGCACGCTTCACACCACCGGCATCCGGCGAGAGCACCGTGGTCCCCCCGTTGAGGTTGGTGGCCAGATAGTCGGCGATGATGGGGAGGGCTGTGAGGTGGTCCCATGACTTGTGGATGAAGCCCTGCAACTGACCTGAGTGAAGGTCCACCGACACCAGCCGGTCGGCACCGGCCTGCATGAACAGGTCTGCCATCAGACGTGCGGTGATCGGCTCACGGGGTCGGACCTTCTTGTCCTGGCGGCTGTAACCGAAGTATGGGACGACCGCGGTGATCCGACGCGCCGAGGCCCGCTTCAGAGCATCGATCGTGATCAACTGCTCCATGATGTTGTCGTTGATCGGTTTGCAGTGGCTCTGGATCACGAAACAGTCGGCACCACGGACACTGTCCTGAGGTCTGACGTAGATCTCACCGTCGGCGAAGGCGGACCTTTCCAGCTTCCCTAGCTGTATGCCGAGATCTTCCGCTACCTCACGTGCGAGGGGTTCGTTCGCCCCCCCGGAGAAGACCATCATTCGGTTGCGGGAAACTATGTCCAACTCAGTCCTCGGCGTCCAAAGCGGCCTTTCGGGCCTTGCGACGTTCAGCGTAGTCGGGGATCTCTACCTGTTTCCCCCGCTCGAGGGCCAGAGCCCCATCTGAAACGTCCTCGGTGATGACCGATCCGGCACCGGTCACGGCGTGGTCTCCGACCTTGACCGGAGCAATCAGCATCGTGTCGGATCCGATGAAGGCACCCTCGCCGATCTCGGTGTGGTGCTTCTCGATGCCGTCGTAGTTGACGGTGACCACACCGGCGCCGATGTTTGCCCGTGGACCGACTGTCACATCACCCAGATACGCCTGATGGCCGGCCTTGGCACCCTCACCGATCACCGCGTTCTTGGTCTCGACAAAGGTGCCGATCTTGGAGCCGTTCTCGAGGACCGACCCCGGTCTCAGGGATGCGTACGGGCCGACCTCGCAGCCGTCACCGACGGTGGAGGAACGAATGACTGCGTACCAGATCGTCGTGTGCTCACCAACGGTCGAGTCCCGGATGTAGACATCCGGGCCGATACGTGAGCCGGAACCGACACGGGTCTCCCCTTCCAGGTGGACGCCGGGGTAGATCCTGGCCCCCGGGGCGACTTCAACAGTGGCGTCGATGTAGGTGTTGGCGGGGTCGAGCATCCAGACACCCGACTCCATGAGACGCCGGTTGATGTCTTCCCGAACCGCCCGCGCCGCATCCGCCAGTTGGGTCTGCGAGTTGATCCCGGAAACCTCTTCGGGAGTTGCGTCCACCGTCACCAGTCTGTCACCTGCGGAAGAGAGTATGCCGACAATGTCGGTCAAGTAATACTCGCCCTGCGCGTTGTCCGCGGTCAGATCGGCGAGTGCGCTGGTCAGACGACCCGCACGCACCGCATAGATGCCTGCGTTGACCTCTCTGATCTGACGCTGCTCATCGGTGCAATCACGGTCCTCGACGATCCCCAGCACCTCCCCATCCGGGTCCCGAATGACCCTTCCGTATCCGGTTGGATCCCCCAGAACGGTGGTAACCAACCGACCGGTCTCCGACGGTTCCAGGTCAGCGAGACGTTCGACCAACCCGGTGGTGAGACGTGGCGTGTCACCGTAGAGAACCACTACCACGTCCTCATCGTCGAGTTCGGGGATGACGGCAAGACCCACAGATGTGGCGTGCCCCGTCCCCAACTGTTCGGCCTGGAAGGCTGTCAACACATCGTCGGGGAGGATCGACCTCACCTCATCGGCCCGGTGACCGACCACAACGACCGTGGAGCGGGGTGTGAGGGGGGCAACGGTCTCGAGCACCCAGTTCACCATCGCCCTGCCCGCGATGGCGTTGACGACCTTTGGCAACTCGGAGAACATTCGCTTGCCCTGGCCTGCGGCCAGAACCACCACATGTGTTGCCACTTACGCTCCTGTCTGGTCCCGGGGCCTTCTGTGCGGGAAATTCCCGGTATGGCCGGGAAAAACCCGCACAAAACGCTACGGCTGGGGAGGAAGGACTCGAACCCTCACTAACAGGACCAAAACCTGTCGTGCTGCCAGTTACACCACTCCCCAAGAGAAGGCCTCAGCGGTCAAAGACCAGGATCCAAGCCACCCCAACCCAACCCCCA
>CAYNSP010000047.1:0-5425 GCA_964400035.1 uncultured Acidimicrobiaceae bacterium
GGCGGATGCAGCCGGACTCGAGGTGGAGGTCTGGGATCGCTCCCGGATCGAGGAAGAGAAGCTGGGTGCCCTCCTTGGAGTGGCGGCAGGGTCGGACCGGGACCCCCGTCTGGTCATTCTCAAATACCGTCCGGAGGGAGCAGAAGGCCATCTCGGCCTGGTCGGCAAGGGGATCACCTTCGACTCCGGCGGTCTCTCCATAAAGCCGGCAGCGAGCATGGAGGACATGAAGGACGACATGGCCGGTGCCGCCACCGTGGTTGCTGCGACATTGAGTGCTGCCCGGCTTGGTCTCGGGGTCAACATCACCTGTGTCACACCGCTCACCGACAATGCCATCGGTGGTGATGCCACCCGCCCCGGCGACATCCTTACCCCCGTTGCAGGTCCGACCATCGAGGTGCTCAACACCGACGCCGAAGGTCGTCTTGTGCTCGCCGATGGTCTTGGTGTTGTCCGACGCTACGAGCCCGACATGATCATCGACGTTGCCACCCTCACCGGTGCCGCCCGGGTCGCTCTGGGAGACAAGCTGACGGCCGTGTTTGCCTCTGACGATGAGGCTGCCGATCGCGTGGTGCGGGCAGCGTCCCGCGCCGGCGAGCACTTCTGGCGGATGCCCCTGTTCTCCGATTACCGCAAGTCGATCGACTCGAACATCGCCGACATCAAGAACGTTTCGGGCAGCCGGTACGGCGGTGCCATCGTGGCCGCACTGTTCCTGGCCGAATACGCCGGGGATGGTCCGTGGGTCCATCTCGACATCGCAGGACCGGCGATGAGCAGGGAGACCAACGGGGACCAGGTCAAGGGTGCGTCCGGCGTCGCGGTGCGGACCCTGGTTGAAGTGGCGAGGAGCTTCTAGAACCTCGTACAACCCGTACGGATCTATAGCATCGCGGGTTAGTGCGAAGTCGATTCGTCGTTTCCGTAGGGGTCTCCGATCTCCTCTCGCTTGCCCTGGCGATGGGACTGGCCTCGTTATGGAACTTCGGGACCCCTTTCCCATGGGATCGAGCCCCTGTTTGGTGGTGGATCGGGTTCATGGTTGGCTCGATGATCATCCTCTCGGTGCTCACCGAGCAGATGTCCGGACCCGGGGTCCCGCGGCCTACCTACGGTCGGATGAGTGTCGTCGGTGTCGGATCACTGCTCCTCACTTCCGGTCTCCTCGTCGTTTTCCGCGACGTCTACTTCTCCCGCCCACTGTTCTATCTCACCACCCTGGTCTGGTTCGTTCCGGCTACGGCACACAGGATCCTCCGTCGTCGTCGGCCATGGACCGAGCGGCTGGGGGTGATCACAGAGGAGAAGACCCTGGTAGAGGACCTCGAGGAGGCTGATCACGCCGAGATCGTTTGGGTTCTCGACCCCCGGTCGGAGGGGCCGCTCGAGTTGCCCGACCGCGGCGTCACCATCGCAGTCGATCTCAGTTCGGTGTTGTCCGAGCGTGTCGCCCAATTCGTCTCATCCTGCGACCTCGCCGGATACACCATCCGCCCGTTCTCATCGGCGTATGAAGAGCACACCGGGCGGGTGCCCCTGGTTCATCTCGCCGAGGGCTGGGAGATCTCCGCGCCTCTCCTGCATGTCGCCAAGTGGCTACCCGGGAAGCGGGTGGTCGACCTGATCCTCACCATCATCACCGCTCCTCCGTGGCTCCTGATCGGGGGATTGGTCGCCCTCTATGTGAGGTTGGCCGATGGCCGGCCGGTCATCTTCAAACAGGATCGGGTCGGGCTCAACGGTGAGATCTTCACCATGTACAAGTTCCGCACGATGGTGGAGGGATCTGAGGAGAACGGACCCAAGTTCGCTCTCGAGGACGATCCCCGATTCATCAAGGGTGGCGCATTCCTCCGCAAGTCAAGGCTCGACGAGATTCCCCAGCTCTGGAACGTGATCAGAGGTGAGATGACACTCGTCGGCCCACGTGCCGAGCAGGTCCCGTTCGTGGAGCATTTCCGGGAGATCATCCCGTTCTATGACCACAGGCACCTCGTCCGCCCCGGTCTGACCGGTTGGGCTCAGGTCAACTACGGATATGCCGATGACGAGGCCGACACTATCGAGAAGCTCACCTACGACCTCTACTACATCAAACACATGTCGCCCGTCGCCGATCTCCGCATCCTCTGGAAGAGCGTCTGGACTGTCCTAACCGGTTCCGGCGCCAGATGAGTTCTTCAACCATCGACGTCGACAAGAGGGGTTTCCGCGCCCCGGGCACCGGGTTCATGGTGGGCGGGAGTCTGATCGGGGCGTTCGGCGCTTATGTCTTCCAGTGGTACCCGACCCGGATGATGACGCCGGAGCAGCTGGCCCCCATCAGTGCCCTGTGGACGCTCTTCTTCATCCTGATCACCATCCTCCTGATCCCGGTAGAGCAGTATGTGACCCGGGAGGTCGCCCGTGGTCGCAAGTCGTTGCCGAGGGACTTCCGACCGACGCTGGTGATGACACTGGTCGGTTCGGTGATCGGTGTGGTATTCGTGGGCGCGACCCTCGACAGGCTCTTCGACGGCAATCCGCAATACATGATCCAGATCGTCGTGCTGGTCGCGGCGTATGCCCTTCTCTGTATGGGTAAGGGCATCCTGGCCGGGTCACGGCATTTCGGCGAGGTCGGCTGGGTCTTCATCGTCGAGACCGGAGCACGCTTGCTCGCCGGGATTCTCCTCCTCGAACTGGTCCTCGACTCGACCTCCTTGGGTTGGGCAATGGGCATCGGCGCCCTGGCGGTGCTGATCCTCCGATGGTGGCGACGCGACACCGGTGACCCTGAGCTGCCGGCGACTCCATCCGGTGGGTTCCTTCTCGGCTACGTCGGGGGCAGCTCCTCATCACAGTTGCTGCTGGCCGCCGCCCCTCTCGCCGTAGCCCCTCTCGGGGCAGACCCTGCGCTGGTCTCAATCATGTTCTACACCTTCACTCTCTTCAGGGCGCCGCTCACCCTCATCTTCTCCCTCCAGGGCCGGATCCTTCCTTACCTGGTCGGGCTCTCGTACTCGGGCGAGAAGGCGCGTCTTGCCCGTATTGCCCGGAACGTCGTGCTGGCCGGATCGGGGTTGGTGATCCTCGGTGGCCTCGTGGGATGGCTGGTAGGTGCGGACGTGGTCGGGCTTCTCTATGGGGACAGCTACCGACCCTCGACGGTGGTGGCTGCACTCGCCGCAGCCGGTGTCATGGCCGCCGCCGCCGCCCAGATCACCTCACAGGTACTTGTCGCCGCGGGTAAGACCAAGCTGCTGGGGTTTGCCTGGGCGTGCGGCCTTGCGGTTGCGGTGGCTGTCACCCTTCTCATGGGTGGTGCCCCCGACACCAGGGTTGCGACCGGATTCGTCAGTGGTGAGTTCGCCGCTCTGGCGTTGATGGCGTACCTCGCCACCCGTCGCTAGGTCAACAGCCTTCGATCACCTTGCTGTGCTCAGCGGCCAGGCCGGGTGGGAATCTCCAACGCATCTCCGGTGGCACCTCGGGCAATGTGTCGACGACAACCAGACATCCCCGGTCGACCCGGACCACAGCCAAACGGAGGAAGAGTGGCAGATGTCTGGGTAGCCGCACATCCTCCCCCTGTCCCGCCGCCCTGATCAGACGGAGCAGTTCTGCCACAGCGGAGGGACCAATGGCGGCCACCCAGAATCTCCGGACATACGGGTCGGCAGGGTGGAAGCGTTCGCCCACCGTGTTGAGTCGGGTGGGGAGGGTGGGTCGGACCCTCGCCGTCGGACTGAGGGAAGCGCCCGCATGCCCTGCGAACGTTGTTGTTGGAGGACGACAATGGCCGCTTGCGGGCGCTTCAGCTCTCATCCCGCAAACGTTTACAAGATATCGCTACCCATCGTCAATAGGCATAAACCGGTACGCGAAACTTTCGTTTAGTCGGCCGACCCGATGATCACTTCGATCGATGCCGACTGGTTGATCACATACCCGGCCGGCGGGTTGGTGGCGATAACCCGGCCGATGTGATCGGGGTTCGACACCGGTTGGTTGCGTGTGATCAGATTGATTCGGACCCCGGTGGTCAATTCGAACTGTTCGATCTGCGCTCGGGCTTCGGCAAGCGTCAACCCGATCAGATCCGGGAGCGCCGCGGTCGGCACCTGACCGTTGGAGACATAGAGGGTCACCGCGGTGCCCTGGGGCACCACCGTCCCCGGACTCAGAGACTGGCGCACCACCATTCCGGCCGGGTCGAGGGAGGGGACTTCGACGATCTCGGAATTGAGGAACGCGTTGATCAGGGCCATCCGGGCTCGATCGACTGTAAGACCGACCAGCACCGGCACCGTCGTCTCGGGCGGAGTCAGATAGTCGCCGATGTTGGGTGGATCCGGTGGGAACTGGTTGACCGGTAGTCCTTCCATGACCACCGTCATGAAATCCCTCCAGATTGGGGCAGGCACGGTTCCACCGAAGACCTGACTGATCCGCTCACCGTTGATCACCACATTGGCCAGCGGAATCTGCTCCGACTCGTATCCGACCCAGACTGCCGTGGAGTATTGGGGGGTGAAGCCGACGTACCAGGCGTCGTAATAGTTCTGGTGGGTTCCGGTCTTGCCACCCTGGGGATGGACCGGGCGGCAGGCATTCCCGACCCTGGGGAAACAAGCCCTGGTGCCGGTACCCGAGATCGGCACCCGCTCCAGTGGCCGCCGTGCCGCAGCGAACACCGCCGGCTCACCGGTGATGGTGAGCTCGGGGCTGTGCTGGTAGATGACGTTGCCGGTGTGGTCGAGGATCCGTTCGATGATGTAGTCGTCGGCGTGGACTCCATTGGTGGCGAAGTTGGAGTACGCCGACGCCATTTCCAGAGTCGACACCGCCGAAGAGCCAAGAACGATGGAGAGGACGGGTTCGAGGTCCGCCTCGGTGATCCCCATCCGACGGGCGGCGTCGACGACCTTGTCGGGTCCAACAAGGTTCGAAACCTGGGCGTAGACCACGTTGGTGGAAGCCGCGGTGGCCGCATCGAGGGTCAGCATCGCGCTCGAGCTACCACCGCGAACCGTCCAGATGTTGGTGCCGTCGGGCGAGCAGATGAACTGGCACTCGATCCGGATCGGACTGGTAGCCGCGAACTGGTGGCCGAGGGTTATCCCGTTCTCCAGGGCTGCCACCAGACCGAACACTTTTGCTGCCGAACCCGGGTTGCGACGACCCTGGATGGCAAGGTCGAACTGGTTGAAGTCAAAGGGGAGACCGGAGGCCATCACCTTCACCGCACCGCTGTGGTTGTCCACCATGCTGATGGCACCGGTCGGTCGACAGGAATGGGTCTCGGCATAGACCGCGTAGAAGCTCTGCTTTTCCTCGAAGTCCTTGAAGATGCCAGCGCAGGCCCTCAGGTTCTCCTCATATGGGAGAAGCGGCAGCCACTCGTTGAGGACCCGGTTGGCTTCATTCTGGAGACGCA
>CAYNSP010000047.1:5525-13326 GCA_964400035.1 uncultured Acidimicrobiaceae bacterium
TCGGCCATCTGGTCGATGACTGCGTCCCTACGGGGGAGTACCTGCTCGGGGCGGGTCCTCGGGTTGTACAGACTGGGGTTGCGGACCAGCACCGAGAGGGCAGCAGCCTCATGGATGCGGAGTTCTTCCAGAGGCTTGGCGAAGAATTCCTCGGCTGCCGCCTTGACTCCATATGCGCCGGAACCGAAGTAGACCGAGTTCATGTAGTACTCGAGGATCCGCTCTTTCGGGAAGCGTTTCTCGACCTCAAGTCCGACGAACATCTCGTTGACCTTGCGTCGGATGCTGATCTCATCTCCCACGAACACGTTCTTGACCACCTGCTGGGTGATGGTCGAACCACCACGGGTCACATCGGAGATCAGGTTGTCGATCGCCGCCGAGAAGATTGCGGTGAAGTCGACACCGGAGTGCTCGAAGAACTCGGAGTCTTCAGCAGCGAGTATGGCGTGCACCATGACCTGGGGGACGTCCTCGTACGGGATCGGCTCGGAGTTCCGTCCGTCATGGAGTTCGGCGAGGACCTCACCCGAGTCGGCGTAGACACGGCTGATCCGGCTGTAGTCGGGAAGGTTGAGCACCATCCCCGACGCGTCAAGCACCCAGTCCTCCTTGACATCTTCGAAGGTCCCGTACGCCGCGTTGGCTCCCAGGAACGCGAACAAACCGACCCAACCTGAGAAAAGAAGGGACATGGAGAGGAGGGTGGCCAGGGCGCCAAACCAGCGTCCCCGCCTTTCCCGTGCCTCGATCTGGTGGATCAGGGCTTTTCGGGCCATGTATCGGGTTCTGACGTCATGAGGGGTGGCCGAGTTCCCGACCTAGGATCCCCGGGAATGTCAGGATACAAGCGATATGGCTGAAACCCGGCGCACCTCGAGCGGCATCGAGATCCAACCGGTGTACCGATCCGCCCCCGATCCGGCCGCTATCGGGGAACCGGGGGAGTATCCGTACACCAGGGGCGCCCACCCGACCATGTACCGGGGTCGATTGTGGACGATGCGTCAGTACGCCGGATTCGGGACCGCCGATGAGACCAACCAGCGGTTCAAGGCCCTACTCGACGCAGGACAGACCGGTCTCAGCGTCGCCTTCGACCTTCCCACCCAGATGGGTCTCGACTCTGACGCCCCCCTCGCCGTCGGCGAGGTGGGACGGGTCGGTGTCGCCATCGACTCGCTGGACGACATGCGTCGGCTTCTCTCCGGGATTCCCCTCGGCGAGGTGTCCACCTCGATGACCATCAACGCCACCGCCGCCATCCTCCTTCTGCTCTATCAACTCGTCGGCGAGGAGCAGGGTGTGGATCCCGACCGGTTGAGGGGAACCGTCCAGAACGACATCCTCAAGGAGTACGTGGCGCGGGGGACCTACATCTACCCGCCGGGCCCGTCGATGCGTCTCGTCACCGACCTGTTCGCCTATGCAGACGTTGAAGTCCCGCAGTGGAACACGATCTCGATCAGCGGCTATCACATGAGGGAGGCCGGTGCCACGGCCGCACAGGAGATGGCCTTCACCATCGCCAACGGTCTGGCATATGTGAATGCGGCGATCGACGCCGGACTGGATGTGGACAGGTTCGCCCCACGACTCTCATTCTTCTGGAACGGTCACAACGACCTCTTTGAAGAGGTGGCGAAGTTCCGGGCCGCCCGTCGGTTGTGGGCTCGGATCATGAGGGAACAGGTCGGGGCCAAGGATCCGAAGTCATGGATCATGCGTTTCCATACGCAGACCGCCGGCTCGACCCTGACCGCGCAACAGCCTCTCAACAACGTGGTCCGGACCACCATCCAGGCGCTTGCCGCCGTCCTGGGAGGCACCCAGTCGCTGCACACCAACTCGTATGACGAGGCCCTCGGACTGCCCACCGACGAGAGTGCCCTGCTCGCTCTCCGTACTCAGCAGGTCATCGCACACGAGTCGGGGGTCACCGCCACGGTCGACCCACTCGGGGGTTCCCATTACGTGGAAGCCTTGACCGACGAGGTCGAGGCCCGGGCCACCGAGCTACTGGAGAAGATTTCTGCGATGGGTGGTGCGGTCAGGGCGATCGAAGAGGGCTGGATGCAGTCTCAGATCGAGGAGTCCGCCTACCAGGAGGCACGTCGCCAGACCACCGGTGAATCGGTGGTCGTCGGAGTGAACCGGTTCGCCGTCGACGAGCAGGATCCGATCCCCGTACTCGCCGTCGACCCCGTCCTCGAGGCGGAGCAGAAGGAGCGTCTGGCTGCATGGAGGAGTGGCCGGGACACCGATGCGACAGAACGCTCCCTGCAGCGTCTGGAAGCCGCAGCGCGTGGGGATGACAACCTGCTGTACCCGATGAAGGAAGCCCTCGCCGCAGGTGCCACCGTCGGGGAGGTGTCCGACACCTTGAGGTCGGTCTTCGGAGTCCACCGGCCATTCCGATAACGTCGCGGTATGAGTGAGACGTTCACCCAGCTGCTGATCATCGGTGGCGGCCCGGCCGGAACCCAGGCAGCCACGGTCGCCGCGGCCAAGGGGGCAAAGGTCGTCCTGGTCGAGAAGGACATCGTCGGTGGTGCCGCCCACCTCTGGGATTGCATCCCGTCGAAGACCATGGCAGCCAGCGCCATGCGGAGCACATCCGTTCGTAACGCGGTGAAGCTGGGGTTGGTGGCCGACCCGGGAACAGTCGATCCGAAGGTCCTCGCCAGCCGGATTGTCGAGATCACGACCGACATCACCGAAAACTGGGTTGAGTTGCTGGCGTCGCAGCGGGTTGAGATCATCCGTGGCACAGGTGTGTTCACCGGACCGAATCAGGCTGTGGTTTCCACCGATTCGGGGGAGCGGCCGATCCGATTCGACAAGGCGATGATCTCGACAGGGTCGTACCCGCGGGTTCCCGACTGGGCTCCGGTCGATGGCAAGAGGGTCCTCACCACCCGGGACGCTTACTACCTGGACGAGGTGCCCGAGCATCTCATCGTGATCGGATCAGGGGTGACCGGCGTCGAGTTCACCCACATCTTCGAGTCGATGGAATCGCAGGTGAGTCTGGTGGTCTCCCGCCAGCAGATCCTCCCGCACCGGGACGCTGAGGTCGCCGCGGTGTTGGAGGAGGACTTCCTCGAACGCGGGGTGAGACTGCTCATGGGGGCGAGGGCGACTGGGATCGAAGTCGATGACACCGGTGTGGTCGTCCTTTGCGACGATGGGAGACGGATCCGGGGGACCCACGTGCTCCTCGCGGTGGGGTCCATCCCCGCCACTGACGGACTGGGTCTGGATCAGGCGGGAGTCGAAGTCGGTCCTGGCGGATTCATCAACGTCGACGAGTACCAACGGACATCGGTACCCCACATCTACGCCGCCGGGGACGTGACCGGCCAGATGCTGCTGAGTTCGGTGGCATCGGCACAGGGGAGGAAGATCGCCCGCCACGCCCTCAACCTTCCGGTCCAGCCGATCGACTACACCAAGGTTCCCGAAGCCATATTCACCGAGCCCGAGATCGCTTCTGTCGGTCTGGTAGAGGTCGACGCAGCCGGTCTCGGCCGCAAGCTCCGTACCACCAAGGTGCCCTTCGCATCCAATGCCCGGGCAGTCCTCCAGCATCAGGACCGTGGCTTCGTCAAAGTCACATCAGACCCGGCCACTGGCGTGGTCCTCGGCGGGACGATCGTCGGTCATCGGGCATCTGAGCTGATCGGCGTCATCACCCTGGCGGTTCAGGCCAGGGTCACCGCCCAGACGCTCCTGGAAACACTGATGGTCCATCCCTCGATGGTGGAAGCCATCACCGAAGCAGCCGAATAGCTACTTGACGATTGCGATCACCTGACCGGCCGACACCGTGTCGCCCGGTTCAACCCGCAGATCGACGACATCGCCGTCATTGGGTGCGGTGACCTCGTTCTCCATCTTCATCGCCTCGAGCACACAGATCGACTCGCCCGCTTTCACGGTCTGGCCCGCCTTGACCGAGACTTTGACGATCGTGCCCTGCATCGGTGCGGTGACCACTCCGTCGGCCGCTGCGGCAGGCCCGGTCGAGGCCAGCTTCGGGGGTCTCCGCCGGGATGCCCCACCCGCTGCGGCCTCCGGGGCCCAGTAGGAGACTTTGAATCGCCTACCGCTGATCTCGACGGTGATGTCCCGCTTGGTCATCTCGACATCTTCGGGCAGTGCGGGCGCGGCGGTGGGGGCGGGAGCCCCGAGATCGACCGCCTCCTCCATCCATTTGGTGTGATGCTCGCCGGCGAGGAAGTCGTCGTGGGAAAGGACGGCAAGGTGGGCCGGGATCGTTGTGGCCACCCCACGCACCTGGAATTCCTCCAGGGCCCGCCGGCCTTTGGCGATGGCCGCCTCACGGGTCGGTGCCCACACGACCAGCTTGGCCATCAGGTTGTCGTAGTACTGCGAGACCGTGGTGCCGGGAGTGATCCAGGAATCGACCCGAACGCCCGGCCCGGCGGGCTCAACCCACTCGACAACCTGCCCGGGAGTGGGGAGATAGCCGTTCTGGGGATCTTCCGCGTTGATCCGGAACTCGATCGAATGGCCCCGTGGTTGGGGTTCGCCGAAGTCGATCTTCTCGCCACGGGCGATCCGTAGCTGCCACTCGACCAGATCGATTCCGGTGACCATCTCGGTGACCGTGTGTTCAACCTGGAGACGGGTGTTCATTTCCAGGAAGAAGAAGTCACCGTTTCGGTCGAGCAGGAACTCCACAGTGCCGGCATTGACGTATCCGCATGACTTACCCGCAGCCAGGGCCGCCTTGGCCAGGGCTTTTCGCTGCTTGTCGGTCAGACCGGGGGACGGTGTCTCTTCGATCAGCTTCTGATGGCGACGCTGGACCGAGCAGTCGCGCTCGCCGAGGAAGACACCATTACCGGTCGAGTCGAAAAGGATCTGGGCCTCTACATGGCGCGGACGATCAAGGTACCGCTCCACATAGACGGCCGGGTTGCCGAAGTACGCGTCGGCCTCCCGACGTGCCCCCTCGAACGCGTCGGCGAGTTCGGAGGATTCACGCACCACTCGGAGACCCTTGCCACCACCGTCATGAGCGGCCTTGATCGCGATCGGGAAGCCGAACCGCTCGGCCAGTTCTGCCACCGCTTCCACCGTGGTCACCGGCTCGGTGACACCGGGCACCGTTGGCACACCATGCGATTCGGCATTTCGCCGCGAGGTGATTTTGTCGCCCATTGCCTCGATGGCCGAAGGTGGGGGCCCGATCCAGATCATCCCTGCTTCGGTGACGGCCCTGGCGAATCCGGCGTTCTCGGATAGGAACCCGTAGCCGGGGTGGATCGACTCGGCGCCGGCCTCCCTGGCGATACTGATGATCCGCTCCTGCTTCAGATAAGACTCGGCCGCCGGAGCCCCACCGACATTCCAGGCCTCGTCGGCGAGGGCCACATGACGGGCGTCGCGGTCGAGTTCGGAGTAGATGGCAATGGTTCGGAGACCCATTTCCTTGGCAGTGCGAATGACCCGCACCGCGATCTCACCCCTGTTGGCGATCAGGACACTCTTCACGGAGCCCACCTGATCGTTCTGTGCGGGTTTTTGACGGCTATAGCGGCAATTATCCGCACAGAAAGCCCTTCGGGTGCCGCCACCGCCTTCATTGGGGGCCGTTCCCGTGCTTCTTCGGGGGGAGCACCTCGCGTTTGGTGCGGAGGACCTCGAGTGCACGGATCAGTTTGACCCGGGTCTCCCTCGGTTCGATGACCTCGTCGACCAGACCGAGTTCGGCGGCGGCGTAGGGATTGTTGAACCGGCGCTCGTAGTCCTCGATCAATTCGGCCCGCTTCGCTTCCGGCTCGTCGGCAGCCTCGATGTCGCGTCGGTGGATGATGTTGACCGCTCCCTGCGCCCCCATCACCGCGATTTCCGCCGACGGCCAGGCGAACACCAGATCGGCGCGGATGCCACGGGAGTTCATCACCAGATACGCCCCGCCATAGGCCTTGCGTGTGATCACCGTGAGTCTGGGGACGGTGGCCTCGCAATAGGCGTAGAGAAGCTTGGCCCCGTGACGGATGATGCCACCGTGTTCCTGGTCGACCCCGGGGAGGAACCCGGGGACGTCGACGAAGGTGAGGATCGGGATGTTGAAGGCATCACAGAACCGGACGAAGCGGGCGCCCTTCTCAGACGCCGTGATGTCAAGGGTCCCGGCAAGGACTGCGGGTTGGTTGGCCACGACCCCGACGGTGTGGCCGTCGAGTCGTCCGAACCCGATGACGATGTTCCCCGCCCAATGGGGGTGGACCTCGAAGAATTCGCCATCGTCGAGGACCGTCTCAACCACCTTCTTCATGTCGTAGGGCTGGTTGGCGGAGTCGGGGATGATGACGTCCAGCGAATCGTCGATACGGTCGGGTCGGTCGACCGGTGCGAAGTAAGGGGGCATCTCCATGTTGTTCTTGGGGAGGAACGACATCAGATACCGGACCGCCTCGAGTGCGTCGGCTCCGTTCGGGTAGACGAAATGCGTCACCCCGGAACGGGAGGCATGGGCCATCGCCCCACCCAGTTCCTCCATGGTTACCTCTTCGCCGGTGACCGCCTTGATGACGTCGGGACCGGTGATGAACATGTGGGAGGTCTGATCGACCTGGAATACGAAGTCGGTCAGTGCCGGCGAGTACACCGCACCACCGGCGCATGGGCCCATGATCACCGAGATCTGGGGGATTACACCTGATGCCCGAACGTTTCGTTCGAAGATCCGTCCGTACCCATCGAGAGATGCGACACCCTCCTGGATCCTGGCCCCACCGGAGTCCTTGAGACCGATCACCGGTGTCCCGGTCTCCAGTGCGAGGTCGAGGATCTTGCAGATCTTGTCGGCGACAACCTTGCCCAGGCTTCCACCGAAGACGGTGAAGTCTTCGGCGAAGACGAACACCGGCCGACCCTCGATGGTCCCATGGCCGGTTACCACCGCGTCACCCAACGGCTTACGGTCCTCGAGTCCGAACCCGCTCGACTGGTGCCGTACGAACTGGTCGACCTCCTGGAAGGACTCCTTGTCGAGGAGCGCCTCGATGCGTTCTCTGGCGGTGAGTTTGCCTGCCTCGTGCTGGCGGGCGATTGCCCGCTGATTGCCCGCGTTAAGCGCCTGGTCGCGCATGCTCCTCAGTTGCTCAATCCGCGCCTCAGTGCCCAAGACTCCTCCGTATCCTCAGTTTGTCTGACTCGAACAGGGACGAGATGGCTACACCATATCTACAGCACAGAGTTCAATCGGCACCCTCGACCCAGGATCTGGCTCGAGAACTGCTCGAGGACTTGCCGGTCCTGGTGCTTGCGGCGGAACAGACAGCGGGCCGCGGACGATCGGGTGCGGCGTGGCAAACCGCCCCGAGGGCACTGGCTGCGTCCCTCGCCTTTCACGCCGGGGATGACGGCCGACCGTTCTCACTGATGGCCGGGGTGACCGCGGTTCGGGTGTTCGAGGAGACCCGGTTGAAATGGCCGAACGACCTCATCAAGGGGGAGGAGAAGACCGGGGGGATCCTGGTGGAGCGGAGCGACTCTGTTGTAACGATCGGCCTTGGCGTCAACCTGTGGTGGCCCGATCGACCCGAAGGGTTCGGATCGATGTACGAATCGGACCCGGGGGAGGAGCACCATCTGGAAGTCGGGTCGTTGTGGGGAGCCGAGATGATGCGTTTGATCGATGCGCCGGGTTGGCCCCGCGAAAAGTACCTGGAGGACTGTCTCACCATCGGTCGGTCGATCACCTGGGAACCCGACGGTCAGGGCCGGGCTATCGGTGTCGCCGATGATGGTGGCCTGGTGGTCG
>CAYNSP010000048.1:0-13186 GCA_964400035.1 uncultured Acidimicrobiaceae bacterium
GGGGTGGTCGCTACCGGAAACTCGGCCATGTCTGGTTCCTCCTCCTGTCAGCCATCTTTCAATTCCTTTTCCAAAGCTTCTTCCAGATAGACCCAGTCCCGCCTGAATCGGTAGGCGTGGCGTCCGGGTGGCTGCGGAGACGCCGTCTCCAGCCAGCGCACCATCTCGGTGTCGCTGTGATTGTTGAACTCATGAACACAACCCACGCCGGCCCAGGCCACATCCCCGGCTTCCAGGTGGTACTCGATCCCGTCAAAGCGAGCATCCGTGGATCCGTCGAGGATGATGTATGCCTCCTCGAGCGGATGGTCGTGTGGTCCGGCCACCCCGCCGGGCACGTACTGGACCATGAACATGATGTGAAGGTCGGCGCCGAGATCGGAGTCGATCATCATCTTCACGGTGATGCCGCTGTAAACCAGCAACGCGGTCCGCATCGACGCACTCAGCGCCAGGTTCTCCTGGTTCTGTTTCGTAGCGTCGGAGTGAGAGCGCTCGATATGGCCGAAATCGCGATTGCGCGGGTCGCGCACGTCGATGTCCTGAATGACGTCTCCGACTTCCAGTGGCTGCGGGAAGTAGGTGTCATAACCGAGTCTCGCCCTCGGGGTCGGACAGGCGACCTCGATCAGGCGGACCGGGGAGTCGGAGACATTGCGGAGCGCATGTGGCACCCCGACCGGGACGAGTCCGTAATCGCCGGTCCTGGCACGGAAGCTCCCGTCGGGCCGGTCGATGACGACCTCGCCTTCCACCACATAGAAGGACTCTTCGAAGGAGTGCAGATGGGTGTCGACACTCCCTCCTGGTTCGAGCACGGAGATCGTGATGCCCGTGTGGACCGCCTCGGTGTGCTCGCCCACCACCAGATCACCGGTATAGCCACGACTCCGGCCTTCGAAGTGGGGAGGCACGATCAGATTCAGCGCATCCGACTTCTTCACAACATGATGTGCCATCAGCGTCCTCTCTTTGTCCCCCGAGACGAAGTCTTGGGGGAAGGGGACCCCACGGCGCCCGCCGTGGGGTAGGGGGCAGTCGTTCCCACCAAGACCAACTTGCCCATCGCCTTCATCTCTGATTCCGATCGACGGCGTGACGCAAATACTCCGCAACAGCACTCAAGTCCTTCTCCCCCATGCCCGCCTCGATGGCCCGGTTGACGATTTCCAGAGTGGTGTGCGCCTGAGCCATCGGCGAGCCGACCCGATCCGCCAGACCGGTGATCAACTCCAGGTCTTTGGCGACCAGGTCGAGGGTGAAACCGACGGCAGCGGTCGCGGGGTTCTCGTATGCCTCACGTTTGTAATGGACGAAGGGGGCGCCACCTGCCCCACTGGCGAACACTTCATATGCGATCTTGCGGTCGACTCCCGCTTTCTCGGCGAGGACGAGTGCCTCAGACAGGGCGACGTTGAGTCCGTGTACCAATGCGTTGACGGCCAACTTGGTCGCGGCTCCCGTTCCCCGAGCGCCGGTGTGAACCACACGGGTAGATAGGGCGTCGAGGACGGGGCGGGCCTGATCGATGTGGGGCGGGTCTCCTCCCGCCATCATGGTCAGCGCACCAGCCTCAACCGTGGAAACCGAGCCGGACACAGGACAGTCGACAAACCCGGCACCTGAGCGATCGACTGCGGCCCCGACCTCCAGGATGGTCAGCGGGTCGACGGTCGACGTGTCGACCACGACAGTCTCGGGCCTTGCACCCTCGGCCACACCATCAGGGCCCAGGTACACGGTCCGGAGTGCGTTGTCATCGGCGAGGCTGCTCAGGGTGACGCCGGCTTTCGCCGTTGCCTCACCGGCTGAGCCGGCGACACCGACACCCAAAGCGTGGGCAAGCGTCGAGGCCTTGGAGGTATCCCGGTTCCACAGGATCAGCTCGAAACCGGCTCCCCGCAAACGACGGGCCATGGCCGCCCCCATACGGCCGGTGCCGACTACAGCGACTGTTAACGACTCACCCATCAACGATTAGTGAGACTACACGCTTCGAGTCGACTCATGAGTCGAGCATGGGCAGCAACTGCGAGGAGACCCACCGGCCGAAAGCCAGTGAGGAGGTACCACCGGGTGAGGGTGCGTTGAGGATGTGGACGGTGCGATCGGTTGCGACCATCGAGAAGTCGTCGAGGATCCGACCGGTCCGGTCTACTGCCTGGGCACGGACCCCGGCGCCGCCTGGTTGAAGGTCGTCCTTCGTCACTGCGGGGACCAGGGATCTGGCCAACCGTGCGTAACGGGACCGCGAACGCGAGTTGAAGATCTCCCTGATCCCGGGTCCGACGTTGGCCGCGGCCATTCGCCAGAACCCTCCCCAACGGATCGAGTCGCGGATGTCCCCCCAGTTGGGTCCGACCCCACGGTATTGCTCCCGTGCCAGGGCAAAGACGGCGTTGGGACCCACTTCCACCTCGTCATTGATCCGTCGGGTGAAGTGGACGCCGAGGAAGGGGAATCGGGGGTCCGGAACCGGGTAGATCAGGGCTTTGACCAGGCCGGCCCGAGCAGGATCGAGCCGGTAATACTCGCCACGGAAGGGAATGATCCGGGTGTCGGTCCCGACGCCATCCATCAAGGCAACCCGGTCGGAGTGCAGTCCGGCGCAGTTGACCAAAGTCCTGGCTCCCACAGCGTCGTCCCCGACCCTCACCTCGACGTGATCGCTCCGTCGGGAAATGCCGGTCACCGCTTTCCCCAGCCTGACCGTGGCCCCTGCCGCTCCAACCACCTCTTTCAAACGTCTGGCTACGGCGGCGAAGTCGGTCACGCCGGCTTCGGGCACATGGAGAGCGTCGATTCCTGTCGCCTCCGGTTCGATCTCTTTGATCTCTTCGGGTCTCAGCCGTCGCAGCCCCTGAAGACCATTGGCCGTTCCACGCCGATACAGCTCTTCGAGGGCGGGCACCCCGGCAGGATCGGTCGCGATGACCAACTTGCCGGTTCGCCGGTGAGGCAGGCCCTCGGTCTCACAGAAGGCGTACATGTCCCGGGCACCTTCGACGCAGAGGCGCGCCTTGACCGAACCCGGCTTGTAATAGAGCCCCGAGTGGATCACCCCACTGCTGTGACCGCTCTGGTGTGTTCCGACTTCTGACTCCTTGTCCAACACCAGGACGCCCAGTCCGGGCCGCTGGTCTAGAAGTGCCCTGGCGGTCGCCAATCCGATCAGACCGGCCCCCACCACCACCACGTCGTATCTGTCGGTCACCTCACTCCTCAGGGAAACGATAAGTCTGACTGCACACGGTCGGGCTAGAGGGTATATCCTCGCGCCTCGTCTTGAAGTCCCGGAAGGAGATTCGATGAGTGGCTCGGTGGTGGTAGTGGGCGGTACAGCCGGTATCGGATTGGAGGTTGCCCGCCACTATGCGACAACCGGCTCCGACGTCGTGATCACGGGACGGGACCGCGAGCGTGCCGCAAACGCCGCAGCGAGCCTCGGTGGCAACGTCACCAGCGTCGCCTTCGATCTCGCCGATCCCGAGTCGATCGGTTCGACGCTGGCAGGTGTCGGAGAGGTCTCCCGGCTGATCCTTTGCGGGATTGCCCGCGACTCGAACACGGTCAAGGACTACAACGTGAAGGCCGCCATCGACCTCACCGTCATGAAACTGGTCGGCTACATCGAGACGATCCATGCTCTCTATGACCGTCTCACCGACGACGGTTCGGTACTCCTCTTCGGCGGTCGGGCCAAAGACCGCCCCTACCCCGGCTCGACGACGGTCACGACGATCAATGGCGGGATCGAACGTCTCGTCAACACGCTGGTATTGGAGCTAGCCCCCAAGCGGGTCAACGCCCTCCATCCCGGCATCGTGGGCGACAGCCCGTTCTGGGCAGAAAAGGACCTCTCCGGGGTTCTGGCGAGCACTCCCACCGGTCGGTTGGTCACCATGGCGGATGTGGTCGACGCTACCGTCTTCCTACTGGAAAATCCCTCTGTCAACGGGGTGAACCTGTATGTCGACGGTGGTTGGATGCTGATGTGAGCGACGCTCAGAGAGCCGAACCCGCAAATGGGGCTCTGGACGGTATCGGAGAACGCCTCCGCGAGGAACGTGTCAAAGCCGGCATCAGCCAGCGGGAGCTTGCCCGACGACTGGGGGTCTCCGCGTCCTTGATCTCCCAGCTCGAAAGCGGGATGTCAAAGCCGTCCGTGGGCACCCTCTACGCGATCGTGACCGAACTCAATCTGTCCCTGGACCGGGTGATCAGGGGTGATGACTATGACGACGAGGTGGCCCCGGAGGTCACATCGGCCGGTCCGAGTCCGATGGCCCGACCCGGCGAGCGTCAGATCATCGACCTGGCATCCGGCGTGACCTGGGAGGACCTGATCCCCGGCACCGAGGATGAGGTGGACTTCCTGATCGCCACCTATGAAGTGGGTGGGTCATCGACTCCCGACCAATCGCTGATGCGTCACCACGGTCGGGAGTACGGCTACATCATTTCGGGGAGCCTGGGTGTGCAGATCGGGTTCAACGAGTTTCAACTCGAGCCGGGCGACTCCATCGCCTTCGATTCCACCCGCCCGCACCGCCTCTTCAACCGCGGTGACGTCCCGGTGAAAGCCATCTGGGTGGTCGTCGGCCGGGAGAACGACAGCCGCCTCCACGAGTAGGTTTGCCCAAGCGCCGGGGACTCCGACATAAGACGGAAAGATCGCGGTTAACGATGCTTTTTGTCTTTTCTGGTTCTGCTTGCGCGTTTGGTGGTTTTTGTCACACACGGTCTTTAGTGTCGGACGCATGTTCGATATTCAGGAGTGGGTTCCGCCGACCGAGCAGGGCTACTACGACCGGAATGACTGGTGGGTGGACACGACTCCGAACCCGTGGTGGGGCACCGAAGAACGTGACACTCCTCTTCCCGCAGGGTTAGAGGACGCTCCCCCGGGCCCCCGGCTTTCGGAGATGCTGGCTGGTATCGACCCGACTGTGGTCTCCGGCTATGACCTGATCACAGTGGTCCAGGCGTTCCAGAGGATGATCTCCCACTACCAGGCGGGCTACTACCGGGTGATCGCCGAACTGTCCGGACTCGACCGGTTGCCCACGGAAGGGTTGGCGTCTTCGGAGGTGGCGGCAGCCTTGCACCTGACCAGGAGTGCCGCCGACCACGAATACCATTTGGCTCTCCAACTCGGCGAACACCCACCGCTCCTCGATGAGCTCAGGGCGGGCCGGTTGGACATACGTCGGGTCCGGGTCATCCTCGAACAAGCCTCGACACTCTCGAACACTGACGCCGAGATCCTCATGGAGAAGGTGTTGCCCGGTGCTTCCGAGCTGACCACCGGCCAGCTACGTGCGAAAGCGAAGAGGATCGCGATGAGCCTCAACCCGGCCCAGACGACCGAAACCTACGCGCAAGGACTGGACGATCGCAGGGTCGTGGTCAACGACAACCCCGATGGGACAGCCAACCTGTTCCTGCTCAACGGCCCACCCACCGAAATCAACCTCGCCCGCCAACGCCTCGAAGAACTCACCCGACAAGCCCGCACCCCCGACGACATGCGGAGCATCGACCAGATCCGAGCAGACACCCTCCTCGACATCCTCCTCGGACACACCACCATCGACCTGCCCACCGCTGCGATCACCCTCGTCGTCGAACTCGAAACACTCATCGGACTGGCCGACAACCCAGCAGAGATACCCGGCTACGGGCCGGTCATCGCAGAAATCGCCCGCAAAACAGGACTCGACAACACCAACGGGCAATGGGACTTCATCACCAGAGACCAAGGACAACCCATCGCCACCGGAACCCTCCGCCGCCGACCCACCCAAGCCATGAAACGACGGATCAGAGCCCAATACCCGACCTGTGTCCACCCCGGATGTCGCCAACCCGCCCACAACACAGACATCGACCACACGATCCCCTGGGCCACGCACGGAAAGACCAGACACGGAAACCTCGCACCCCTCTGCGAACACCACCACCAACTCAAAGACCAAGGATGGCAATACACGATCCAACCCGACCAAACCATCACATGGACCAGCCCCCTCGGCCACACCTACATCAACACCGGCCAATCCCCGTAGCGGCTGCCCAGTCCTCCAATAGACCGATCGTCCGCAGCCGAACTCATCCGCCGACTTACATAGAACCAGTGATCAGACGCCTAGTTGCTCTTTGTCTCCTGCTCGCCGCGTGCACCGGTGGGACCGCCGAACCCACCACGACCGACCAGCCGACGACCTCAACAACTCTGGCCACCACAACCAGCAGCACCAGCACGACCAGCACGAGCACGACCACCACTTCTTCAACATCCACCACGACAACAACGCTGCCACGCACGACAACCACGACTCCCCTACCAACCACCACCAGCCCCGCGGCTTCGACCACGACCACCGCACCTCTGCCGGATTACTGCAGACCCCAGATGTTCACACCCGAGTTCCGGGCCGAGCTTGCCCGTGACTATCCGAACCAGCGGATCACAGCTCACCTATACGACACCCGCACTGGCTGCCAATACTCGCTCAACCCGGGTAACCGTCAGAACCCGGCCTCCGTGTTCAAGGTCATGGTCATGGCTGGCACCCTCCTCGAGGCCCAGAACGAGGGGCGCCCCGTCACAGACTGGGAGATGAGCCAGATGATCCCGATGATCACGGAGTCGACCAACCCGGAGGTCAGGGCCTTGTGGAGCCACTTCGACGGGTCACCATGGTTTCGGACCCAGGGCGAGATCTTCGGCCTGACCCAGACCAACGTCGTCGGAGATGCGCCGGGATCATCCTGGGGAAACACCCAGACCTCCGCCCGCGATCAGGTCCATCTCCTCCGCCAGGTGCTACTCGGCGAGGGCGGCCCCCTCAACGCCGAATCCCGGTCGATCGCACTCGACCTGATGACGTCTGTTGTTCCGTCCCAGAGATGGGGTGTCACCGCCGGAGTACCGGCCGGATGGGTGGTGGCGCAGAAGAATGGGTTCGCCGGTGTCACCACTAACTCGGTCGGCTGGGTCGACGAACCCGGCGAGAGCCAGGGCTACGTGATTGCCATCCTCACCCGCGGGTGGGCGAACTGGCAGGCTGGCATCCCCGCAGTGGAACGAATCAGTCGAGCAGTGGCGGCGGTCATGACCGATCCGACCTGGAGTCCCCCGTGATCGGGGGGTCGCCTACCCCCTGACGATGCGGCCGACTTCGGTGCCGAGAAGTTCGATAGACCTCAGCACCCGGTCGTGCTCCATCGTTCCGACACTCATGTGCAACTCGAAGCGGTTGACACCGAGTACTTCCTCCCACCGAAGGATCTTCGCTGCGACGGTCTCGGGGTCGCCAATGACCAGCGATCCGTCCGAGCCGCTCATCGCTTCGAACTGCTGGACCGTCATCGGACCCCAGCCTCTCTCCCGTCCGAGTCGGGTCATGGCCACGGCGTAGGACGGGTAGAAGGTCTCGACTGCCTCGTCGAAACTGTCCGCGATGAACCCGTGGGCGTGAACCGAGATGGGGACGTCTTCGGGTCGGAAGCCGGCCTCGATCAGGGTTCGACGGTGAAGATCGGTGAGAGCGGCGAACCGATCGGGATTGCCACTAATGATCGCCAACGCCAGTGGCAACCCTCTCGAGGCGGCACGCACCACAGACTGAGGGGTGCCTCCGACAGCGACCCGTATCGGAAGGGTCCGCTCCGGTCTGGGGTAGATGCCCTGTCCTCTGATCGGGGGTCGAAAACGACCTGACCATTCGACGACTTCCTGATCCCGGATCTGCAGCAGCAGATCCAGCTTCTCGGCGAACAGTTCGTCGTAGTCCTCTAATGAGTAGCCGAACAGCGGGAACGACTCGATAAACGATCCCCGCCCCACCAACAGCTCCGCCCGCCCCGAGGACACGAGATCGAGGGTTGCATACTGCTGGAACACCCTGACCGGATCATCGGTGGAAAGGATCGAGACGGCCGGGAACAGTCTGATTCGAGAGGTCCTGCCAGCGGCTGCAGCCAGTACCACCGCCGGCGCTGAGGACGCGAAGTCGGGGCGGTGATGCTCCCCCAACCCGTAGACATCGAGGCCGGATCGCTCGGCGACCTCCACTTCCTCCAGCACCTGCCGGAGCCGTACCCCGTGACCGGGCGCCTCTCGCCCATGCCCCGGGATCGTCTCGGCAAAGCTGGTTACACCTAGTTCCATTTCATCCTCGATTGGTGGCCACTTCCAACCGCTCTTGACCGCCAGCTCTTCCAAATCTTCGACGATTGATTCCGACCGCGCCTGGGTACCATCCCGGCGTGGTCAGATTCAAGAACCAACCTACCGGTCCCGGCCAGGTCATAGATCGACGCGGAGCAAGTACCGGTATGCGGGTCGGCGGGATCGGCGGTGGCATCGGCCTCATCATCTTCCTTCTCGTGACCATTTTCGGGGGCGGCGGGGGAATCCCGGGTCTCGACGACCTTGGTGACATGCTCTCGCCGGCGGCGCCCAGTCAGAACCAGAACTCCCCTTTGGATCCGGCTCAGGATCCCGACGCCGATTTGGTCGAGTTCCTGGGGAACGTCCTGCAGGACACCCAGGCGATGTGGCAGCGCTTCTTCACCGACGCCGGTCTGACCTATGAGCCCACCAACATGGTTGTCTTCAGCGGCGCCACCCAGTCCGGCTGTGGCGGTGCACAGGCCCAGTACGGGCCGCACTACTGCCCGGCCGACCACAACGTCTACATGGACCTGGACTTCCTCAGGGAACTGCAGAACAGGTTCGGGGCAACCGGAGATGCCGCCCAGGCATACATCGTCGCCCATGAGGTAGGCCATCACATCCAGAATCTCCTCGGTGTCCTCGAGGCGAGCCGGGGCAAGGGCAACGAGACTCAGATCGCCGTGGAACTCCAGGCCGACTGTTTCGCCGGAGTCTGGTTCTACTCGATCAATGCGGGGCAATCGTCAGCCATCCTCGAAGAGGGCGACCTTGACGAAGCGCTCAATGCTGCAGCTGCGGTTGGCGACGACAACATCCAGAAGCAGACCACCGGCCGGGTCAGCCCCGAGTCATGGACGCACGGGACTTCCCAGCAACGGCACGACTGGCTTACCCGCGGTTTCCGCACCGGGAGCCCAGCCCAGTGCGACACCTTCAACGGCTGAGCCTGGAACCCTTTCGCCCTATCTGGCCCGTGTGATCGCGGTCCGGAGCTTCTCCAGACCCTCGTCGGCTTCCGCTTCGGTCAAGGTCAACGGTGGAGCGATCCGAAGCGAGTTCCCGAACAGGCCACCCTTTCCGACCAGCAGACCTTCCTCCCGCGCCCGCTCCATCACGGCCGAGGTCAGTGCTCGATCCGGCTCGAGGGTGTCAGGATCGGCGAACTCGACCGCCAGCATCAACCCCTTGCCCCGGACCTCGACAATCTCGGGGACCTCATCGGCAATGTGGTCGAGCCCGATCTTCAAACGGTTCCCAACTTTGAGTGCGTTGGTCTGCAGGTCGTTCTCCAACAGATAGTCCAGATTGGCCAGGGCGGCCGCCGTGGACAAAGGGTTCCCCCCGAAAGTCGAGATCGAATTGGCAGCGAGGCAGTCCATCACCTCGGCCGGTGCCACCACCCCGCCTATCGCCATTCCGTTCCCGATGCCCTTGGCGAAGGTGAGGATGTCCGGTGTCAGGTCGTGTGCCTGGTACCCCCAGAAGTGTTCACCGGTACGACCCCACCCGGTCTGGACTTCGTCGGTGATGAACAGGATGCCGTGCCGGTCGAGTACGTCCTTCAACGCACCGAAGAGTCCATCCGGAGGGGTTACGAATCCGGCCACCCCCTGGATCGGCTCGGCGATCATCGCCGCCACCCTGCCCGCAGTAGCCACCTCGATCATGTTCGCCAGGTCGGCAACGCAGGCCGCCACGAACTCCTCATCGGGTAGGTGACCGAACGGGCTGCGGAGACGGTATCCACCATGGACGTAGGTGACGTTGAACGGACTGTTCGCCGTGGCCGACCATGTCCGCTGTCCGGTGATCGCAACCGTCGAATGTGATTTGCCGTGGTAGCTGCCACGGATGGCCAGGACCTGGTTGGAGCCGGTGTACTGGGTGGCGAGCATCAGGGCGGCATCGTTGGCCTCGGTGCCGGAGTTGGTAAAGAAGACCTTGGCATCGGGGATGCCGGAGAGTTCGGCGATCTTCTCGGCCAGCTCGATCTGTTGCTCGATCAGGTAGAGGGTCGAAGTATGAAGCATCCGATCGGCCTGAGCCTTGATCGCGTCCACTACCTGTGGGAGCCGATATCCGGACATGGTGACCAGGATCCCCCCGAAAAAATCGAGATAGGTGTTTCCCTCGGCGTCAACCACCCTGCGACCTTCCCCGTCGACTAGTGCGATCGGCTGGTCGTAGTAGAGGATCATCCAGTCGGGCAGAACCCGACGGTGGCGGGCAAGAAGCTCAGAGTGTTTCGACACGGAAACCGCCTTTCAGATTGAGCTGAGGGTACCGGGTCAGCCGCCGGTCGAGCCCCGCCCACGCCGTCCGACCAGAACCCCGGCCAGTACCGCAACTGTCAGTGCAAGCACCGAGACCAGGATCCAGATCCAGGTCGGGACGCCCCCCGCCTGATCAGGCATGGTCGTCGTTGTCGTATCCGTGGGGATAGTGGTGACCGCCCCCGCCACTGTCGTGGTCGGCACGGCTGTGACTGTGGTCGTGGTGCTGGCCAGGGACGTCGTGGTCTCGGCTTGTGTGGTGGTGGTGGTGGTCGGTGCCGTTGTCGTGGTAGTGGCAATGGTGGTCGTGGTCGGTGCCTGGGCCAGCACCTCATAGCTCGGGTTGTGCTCGCAGGTGCCATCCGAAGCGAAGATGTTCCCCGTCCCGACCTGAGCATCGTTGGGGATGGTGTAAGAGACGCTGAAGGCCCCACTCCCGTTGGTCGTTGGCGTACCGACCGACATCCCGTTGAAGTTGAGGATGCTGATCTGGGTGTTCGGAGCGAATCCGGTACCGCTGATGGTGATCTGCGCCCCCCGCCAGCCCGGTGATGGGTTGGCGCTCACCTGGCACCCGGAGGTGGCGGTGGCGACAGTCACGGGGAAGGCAAGGATGACCAGCAGGGACAGGGCGAGGGTGATGGACCGTCGATTCACCCGTTCGAGTCTAGGCGCCGCGTTAGGGTCTCTCCGATGTTCGGGCCCATATCCCTCCAGCGGATCGAGGGGTTGATCCTGCTCATCTCCGGGATCGTGCTCTTCTCGGGCACCGACCACTCCTGGTGGTGGTTCGCGGGATTGCTTCTCGTACCCGATGTTTCGATGGTCGGATACCTCCGGGACCCCGGGATGGGTGCCGCCCTGTACAACCTCGTTCACAGTCTGATCGGACCGGGGAGTCCTGGTCGCCTGGCACCTCGCCAACGGGTCGTCCACCGCGCTGTTCCTGGCAGCGATATGGATCGCCCACATCGGCATGGACCGCCTGTTCGGCTATGGCCTCAAGTACCCCGACGACTTCCACCACACTCATTTGGGGTGGATCGGGGGTGGTCAGGGGCCCTCCGATAGGTCGCTTGCCCCATAGACAACCACCCTTCCGAGCACCATCCTGACCACTAAGGGTGAGGAATTGAAGGGGGAGGTATCCGATGATGTGGAGCCGTCAGGCGGCCAGAGATCGGTGTGACCACACGCAGCGGGAGACCGTTACTGCGACTGGTGTGACGCGGGCCCGATGCCAGTTGTGTGGGCATGTCAGTTTCCGGTTCCGCCAGACAGAGGATCGTCCGCCCAACGTGGAGACGATCGTCACCACAGACCTGAGGAAGGCGACGGTGTCGGGAGTGCACTCCTGACACCGCCCCCAAAGGGTGCGGAACAACGGTATTGGGGGGTTGTTCCGGACCTGCGAGGACCGGGAGCTGGCCGATGGCGAAGCTGGCTAGCTCCCCTCCTCATTTCGTCGTAGCCAGCGACGAACCCACCAGAACTCGTCGTCTTTCTGCCCCGCACCGGGGATCGGCTTCCCCTCTCCAGGCAGACCATCGAACTCCCCCCGCTCCATCGCTTCTCTGACAATCCGGTCCACGTTGGACTCGAAGTGATGTCCGAAGAGGATTCGCTCCCGCCGTTCGGGGCGCCCGTCGTCTGCCTGCCGCTCAGCCACCCTGGCTGTTATCCGAGACTTGCCGTGAGGCTGATCTCCACATTCCCGGCGAGTGCCTTCGAGACGGGGCAATTCTCCTTTGCCACATCGGCCAGCTCGTTGAACTTCTCTTCGGAGATGCCATCGACCATGCCGATCACGGACAGCTCCATGGTGGTGATCCCGGTGCCCGGCACGAATGTTGCCGTGGCCTCGACATCCAACGATGTCGGTGGGGTCTCGTTCTTAGCCAGGATGTTGGAGAACGCCATCGAGTAACACGAAGCGTGTGCGGCCGCGATCAACTCCTCCGGGCTGGTGACCCCACCATGCTCTTCAGCACGGGCCTTCCAGTTGACCGGCAGGGGCCCGAAGGCTCCGCTCTCAGCGGTGGTTTCTCCGCTCCCACTGAAAAGATCGCCCTCCCAATGGGTTCGTCCGGTGCTTGTAAGTGCCATGAAACGCTCCTGTGTTCGCGGGTTCGTCTCTGACACTACCGCTGCTCAACCCCCGACGGTGATCGAACCCTTCATCTCGGGGTGGATGGCGCAGTGGAAGGCGAATGTCCCGGCCTGGTCGAAGGTGAAGCGGAATGTTGCGTCACCGCTCAGTCCTCCACTGTCCCAGACGCCGTCGTCGGAGGTCCATGTGTGAGGAACACCATCATCGTTTCTGGCCTCGACCACCGCCCCTACTGCCACCTGGGACGGGCCGTTGAAGGCGAAGCCGGAGATGACCATGGTGTGGTCCGCCGGGGGCAGAGCCTCGGTCGTTGTCGTCGGTCCGGCGGTTGTCGTGGTGGTCGGCAGCGTGGTGGTCGGTGCCGCGGATGTGGAGGTGACGCTGGCCATGGTGGTGGTGGTCGGAGCGGTGGTTCCATCTCCGGCACCACCACACGCCGCCAGGATCAAAGCGCCAGCTGCCAACAGGGTGGTCTTCCTCATGGTTCTCCTTCTCGTGTATCTCAGTACGGAGGAGAGGCGGTTCCGGTTCGCGGTTCAGCCGTGGGTGTGGAACTCGAGGTCAACGCCCCGACGTATCGAGTCGGCCCATCTGGAGATGACCACCTTATGACGGGTG
>CAYNSP010000049.1:0-13173 GCA_964400035.1 uncultured Acidimicrobiaceae bacterium
AGGTCGAAGTCGGAGACCCTCTGACCACGGAGGTCGAGGAGCGGTTCGAAGTGCTGACCACCCTCGGCGACCTGAATGAGGGACGACGGGTCACCTTCAGCACCAACATCTCCAAGGATTCCCCTTCGATCCCGTCCCTGGTCAACGTATACGCCGGCGCCAACTGGCACGAGCGTGAGGCAGGCGAGATGTTCGGGATCGTTTTCGAAGGGCACCCCAACCCGACAAATCTCTATCTCCCCGATGCCTTCGTGGGACGACCGCTCCTCAAGTCGTTCCCCCTCCTCTCCCGTGAGGTGAAGCCCTGGCCGGGCACTGTCGACGTGGAGAAGATGCCGGGTGCGGATGATGATGAACCGTCCACCGAGAATCCCGAGGCCTGACCATGGTTCTTGACGCCGATACGGTCCGCCATCTCAGCGAAGTCTCGGTCTCGGTCGAACTGCAGACCGAGGACATGCTCCTCAACATCGGTCCGCAACACCCCTCTACCCACGGTGTCCTCAGACTGGTCGCCCATGTCGACGGGGAGCGTTGCCACGACGTCCAACCGGTGATCGGCTACATGCACCGGGGCTACGAGAAGCTGTCCGAAGTTCGTACCTACCCCCAGATCATCACCATCGTCAACCGGATCGACTGGGTGGCGGGCTACGCCAACGAGATCCCCTTCGTGGTCGCCGCCGAGAAGTTGATGGGTCTGGAGGTTCCCGAACGGGCCCAGTACATCAGGCTGATCCTCACCGAGATGGCCCGGATCGCGTCACATTTGGTCTTCAACGCTTCGTTCCCGCTGGAGTTGGGGGCGGCCACGCCCCTGTTCTTCGCCCTACGCGAACGAGAACGCGTCCTCGACCTCCTCGAGAGTGTCACTGGAGGTCGCTTCCATCCCAACTTCAATCGGATCGGTGGTGTCAAACCGGCATACGGTGGTGGGTCGACCACCCGCAAGCTGGCACAGGACCTGCCCGCCGGGTTCTTCAGGGACACCCGTGACGCTATGGACCTGGTCCTATCCACCTGTGATGAGTTGGAGGACCTGATCGCATCCAACGAGATCATCCTCGCCCGGACGAAAGGCATCGGGGTTCTCCCCCCTGAGGTGGCGGCAGCATTCGGGGTCTCCGGTCCCAACATGCGCGCCTCCGGTGTGGCGTTCGACCTCCGCAAGGTTGAGAACTATCTGCCCTATGACCGGTTCGACTTCAAGGTGGTCACCGGCACCAGCGGCGACTCATGGGACCGCTGGTGGGTGCGTCTCAAGGAGATCCGTCAGTCGGCAAGGATCATTCAGCAGGCCATCGACGGGATTCCCTCCGGACCGCTCCAGGCGAAGGTGCCGAGAGTGATCAAGGTGCCTGCAGGGGAGACCTATGTGAGAGCGGAGAACCCCAAGGGCGAGATGGGTTACTACCTGGTCTCGGACGGTGGTCTCGGTCCGTACCGATTGAAGATTCGTTCGGCCAGCTTCTCCAACCTCTCGATCCTCCCGTGGATTCTGGAAGGCTGCCTGGTTCCAGACATCATCGCCATAATGGGTTCGCTCGACTTCGTTCTGGGAGACGTCGACCGATGACGCTTCCACCCTTCCTGGCGGACCTCCTCTCCAACTTCTGGGTGGCTCTTGTCGGCAAGGTCCTCCTGGTCGCTCTGCTCATCCCGGTGATCGGAATGGTGATCGGATTCGCCGAGATGAAGCTGTCGGCCAAGATGCAATCCAGGGTGGGTCCCTACTTCGCCGGCGGGAGATGGGGATGGGCCCAGCTCATCGCCGATGGCATCAAGTTCTTCCAGAAGGAAGACCTGATCCCCGAGAAGGCGGACCGTGTGGTGTTCAAGGTCGCACCGGCGGTGGTCCTGGTCGGCACCGTGGCACTGTTCGTGGTGATTCCATTCGGACCGGGCCTGATCTTCCGCGACCTATCGGTCGGAATCTTCTACGCCCTGGCCATTTCCTCACTGAGCACGGTCGGCGTCCTCATGGCCGGCTGGTCGTCGGGGAACAAGTACTCCCTGATCGGTGGTCTTCGTGCCGCCGGTCAGCTGATCGCCTACGAGCTTCCTCTGGTCCTGGCCGCAGTCGGAGCGGTGATCATGGCCGGGACGATGAGCATGTCGGGGATCGTCGAAGCCCAGATCAACGCCGGTTACCCCTTCGTCCTCCTCCAGTTCGTCGGGTTCGCCATCTTCATGATCGCCGCCCTCGCCGAACTCTCCCGGATCCCGTTCGACATGCCATTCGCCGAGTCGGAACTGGTGATGGGTTATGTCACCGAGTACTCGGGCTTCCGGTTCCTGTTCTTCTTCCTGGCCGAGTTCGCCAACATGTTCACCATGTCGGCGATTGCCGCCACCCTCTTCCTGGGTGGCTACTGGCTACCCGGAATCCCCGCCGACATGCTCGAGTTCCTCGGCCCGATCATCCTGATCGCCAAGGTGTTCCTACTCTGCTTCGCCATGATTTGGTTCCGCTGGACCTTCCCCCGATTCAGGGAGGACCAGTTGCAAAGTCTCGCCTGGAGGTGGCTGATCCCTCTCGCTCTGCTCAACATCGTCGTAACCGCGATCTTCAAGGTGGTGCTGTCGTGAGTACCAGAACCGCATATCCGGGTCAGGGGATGGTCAAGGGTCTGGCGGTGACCATCACCACCATGTTCAAGACCATCTTCAAGCCCAAGAAGTACCTGAACACCATCAACTACCCGGTCGACAAGGAGATGCCGGTGGCCCGCGCCCGGGGAGTTATCGCCCTCGACCAGGAGGCGTGCACCGTCTGCATGCTCTGCGCTCGCTCCTGCCCCGACTGGTGCATCTACATCGAAGGCCACAAGGAAGAGATCCCACCGGACAAGCCAGGTGGGCGGATCAAGATCCGATCCAAGCTGGACCGTTTCGACATCGACTATGCCCTGTGCATGTACTGCGGCATCTGCGTAGAGGTGTGTCCTTTCGACGCCCTGTTCTGGTCGCCCGAGTATGAGTACTCGGAGTTCAACATGGGCGATCTGCTCCATGACATGGACACCCTCCAGGACACCTGGCTGCCCACCGTCCCCGAACCACCCGCATTGGAATCGTGAGTCTCCTGGCCAAGATCTCGTTTGAACAATGGATCGGAGAACCGGTCAACTGGGTCTTTTCCGTCGTCGCGCTCATCATCCTCTACTGCGCTTTCCGGGTGGTCACCGCCCACAACGTGGTCCATGCCGCGCTGTTCCTGGTGGCGGCAATGGCGGGTGTCGCCGCCATCTTCCTGATCCTCGGCGCCGAATTCGTCGCCTGGTCGTTGGTGCTGGTCTACATCGGTGCGGTCCTGGTCCTCTTCCTCTTTGGAATCATGATCACCCGAGCCCCCACCGGCTTTGACGAGAACCTGTCCAGCGATAGAAAACTGATTCCCGCGTTGCTCACTCTGATCCTGTTCGGTTTGATGACCTGGAGCGTGCTCGAGGCGTTCGGGACCGAACTTCTCCCCGCCGTCGGCGAGGCCGCCGACACCGCAGTGATCGGTCGAGGTCTGACGGGACGTTTCGTGATCCCGTTGGAGGTGGTCTCCTTCATCCTCACCGCCGCCCTGATTGGCGGGATCACCATCTCCCGGCGTGACTTGTCCCCGGCTGAAGAGGAAGAAAGGATGGCGGTCTGATGGTTCTCGCCCAGTTCCTCATCCTCGGTGCCGCACTCTTCTCGCTCGGTGTCTACGGACTGTTGGTGCGTCGCAACCTGGTGCTCATCCTCCTCTCGGTGGAACTGATGCTGGCCGCGGTGAACATCAACCTGGTGGCCTTCGAGGCGTATCTGCAGACGTCCGAACTGATCGGTCAGATCTTCGCCATCTTCGTGATCACCGTCGCCGCCGCCGAGGTGGGCGTGGGATTGGCCATCGTTCTCATGATCTTCCGCAACCGCAAGACATCCAGTGTCGACGACCTCAACCTGATGAGGTGGTAGTGATGAGGGCAGACCGATGACATTCTTCGCCGAGACCGCCGGTGTGATGATGGTCCTGCCCTTCGTGGCATTCCTGGCCATCCTCGCCTTCGGGAAGAGGATGAAACACCACGGTGGGGAGATCGCGGTCGGCGCGCTCGCCATCAACCTGATCTGGGCCATCCCTCTGTGGATCGGAAACATGACCGGGTCGATCCCGGTCGATCAGTACACCTTCGAGATCGGCCGGTTCGGCTCCAACATGGTCTTCGAACTCGGATGGACCGTGGATGGCCTGTCGATAATGATGTACTTCCTGGTCAACGCGGTCGGTCTCGCCGTATTCACCTATGCCCTCGGGTACATGCACGGGGATCGTCGGGTCGACTGGTTCTTCGCCGCCTTCTCCCTCTTCGCCGGCGCCATGTTGATCCTGGTCGCCGCCCCCAACCTGATTCAGCTGATCATCGGTTGGGAGGGCGTCGGTCTCGCCTCCTACTTCCTGATCGGGTTCTACTGGGAGGATCTCGACAACGTCCGATCCGGGAACAAGGCGTTTCTGGTCAACAAGGTCGCCGACGTCGGACTGATCCTTGGGGCGATCCTGGTGGGCGTGAGCGTCGGAACCTTCGACTTCGCCACGATCAACACTCTGGCCGAGGCGGGGGACAGCGGTCTCGGTGCGGTGGCGGTTGCCGGTGGTCTGCTCCTGTTCTTCGGGGCGATGGGCAAGTCCGCCCAGTTCCCGCTCCACATCTGGTTGCCCGATGCCATGGCCGGTCCCACCCCGGTCTCGGCCCTGATGCATGCCGCCACCATGGTCACTGCCGGGATCTACCTGATGGGTCGGATCTTCCCGCTCTACCACCACATGATCAGTGATGACGCCCGGATGTTCATGGTGATCACCGGGACCATCACCCTGTTTGCGGTCGGACTGCTGGCCCTGGTCGCCGACGACATCAAGAAGGTCCTCGCCTACTCGACGGTCTCCCAGTTGGGGTACATGATGACCGCGGTGGCCGCCGGCGGGTACACCGCCGGTCTCTTCCACCTGTTCACCCATGCCTTCTTCAAGGCCCTCCTCTTCCTCGGTGCCGGCTCTGTGATCCATGCTGTCCATTCCAACAACATGTCCGATATGGGTGGTTTGAAGAAGTACATGCCCACCACCTACTGGACCTTTGTGGTGGGGTCACTGGCCCTCGCCGGAATCGTCCCGCTTGCCGGGTTCTGGTCGAAGGACGAGATCCTGGCGACGCTCGGTCATGAGGGGTTCACCGTGATCATGTGGATCGCCATCGCCGGTGCCTTCGTCACCGCTTTCTACATGGCCCGGTGTATTGCCCTCACCTTCCACGGCACTTATCGCGGCCACGGCCACCCGCACGAGTCTCCACCGATCATGACCCGCCCGCTGGTCGCCCTGGCGATTCCGTCGATCCTGTTCGGTCTGCTCAACATCCCGGGTGTGAAGTGGCCGGGTATCCGGAACTTCACCTACTGGCTCGCCGAGCGTGAGATCGAGATGGGCGATCATCACGCCTCTGCTATCGACTTGGGGCTGGCTGCCCTCGGGCTCGGTGCCGCTATCGCCGGACTGGCCCTCGGTTGGATGATCTTCGGGAAGGACCGTGACACCCAGGCCGCTCGCGACTCCCTCGAGGTGCCGGTTCTCTACCCGTTGCTCCGGCGCAAGTACTACATGGATGACCTTGCCTGGGGCGTGGTCGGGCTCCATATGGGCCCCCTCGCCCGGTTCGCCAACTGGACCAACACCTACATTCTCGACGGGATCATTAACGCAGCCGGGGCCTTGAGCATGAGGTTGGGTCGGTTGGTGTACCACGGGCTCGACCAGCGTGGAGTCGATGGTGTGGTCCACGGTCTGAGCGCCGCCGCAGACGGTGCCGGGGCGGCACTACGCAAGTGGCAGTCCGGTCGGGTTCAGCAATACGCCGTAGGGTTTATCGCCGGGGTCATCATCCTGGTTGTTCTGTTCGTGTTCGTTGTCAATTAGGAGAGAGGCTGATGGAATTGTTTGAGAGTTGGGGTCTGACGGTCATCGTCTTCCTCCCCCTCGTTGGAGCTCTGCTCATGGGGTTGATCCCCAAGGCCAACGAGGAGGGGATCAAGAGGACGGCCCTGGTGGTTTCCGCCGTCGCCTTCCTGGCCAGCGTGCTCCTCATCAGCCAGTTCGACTTCGGTGCCCGTGGCTACAACAGCTACCAGTTCGAGGTCAACCACCCCTGGATCGGCGCAATCAACTCGAACTACCACCTCGGCGTGGACGGGATCAGCCTCCCCCTCCTCGTCCTCTCGACGTTTGTTGTGTTGCTCTGCGTGATCTACTCGTGGAACCACTGGGACGAACCGAAGAATCCTAAGGCCTTCCTCATCCTGATGATGATCCTGGCCACGGGCATGAACGGCACCTTCGTCGCCCTCGACCTGGTCCTGTTCTTCGTCTTCTTCGAGATCGTGCTGCTGCCCATGTACTTCATGATCGGAATCTGGGGGGACCGGACGCCACGGAAGATCCCCGGCTTCTCCAAGGTCTACGAGACCCGGTTGTACGCCGCCATCAAGTTCTTCCTGTTCACCCTGTTCGGTTCGGCGTTCATGCTCCTCGGCATTCTCGCCCTCTACTTCGAGTCGGGTCGGGTCTCCGGGACGAGGACCTTTGACATCCCCACACTCACCGAGATGGGTTCGGCCGGTGCCTTCACCGGTACCTTCGCCTTCCTGGTCTTCGGGGCGTTGTTCCTCGGGTTCGCGGTCAAGGTCCCGATGTTCCCCCTGCACACCTGGCTACCCGACGCACACACCGCGGCGCCGACGGTCGGTTCGGTCCTCCTGGCTGCCATCCTCCTGAAGCTGGGTGGATACGGGTTCATCCGGATCTCCCTGCCGATCCTGCCAGACGAGGCGGTCAACTGGGCTCCCGCCATCGCCATCCTGGCCGTGATCGGGATCATCTACGGTTCCCTTGCCTGTCTCGCCCAGACCGACATGAAACGGCTCATCGCCTTCTCCTCGGTCGGCCATATGGGCTTCGTGATGCTCGGAATCGCCACCCTGACCGACGTCGGGATCAACGCCGCGGTCATCGGGATGGTCGCCCACGGTCTGATCACCGGACTTCTCTTCTTCCTCGCCGGTTCGATCCATCACCGCTACCACACCAGGGAGATGGCCCGCCTCGGTGGGAATCAGAAGATCCTCCCGGTCATCGGTGGGATCCTCGCCTTCACCGCTATGGCCTCACTCGGCCTCCCCGGTCTCGCCGGCTTCTGGGGTGAGTTCATGTCGCTGGTCGGTGCCTACAACCCGCTTGGTGGTCTGCCCCTGGGAGTGTTCCGCACCGCAATGGTCCTGGGTGCGATCGGCACGGTGCTGACCGCCGGATACATGCTCTACATGCTCCAGAAGGTGAATCTCGGCGAACCCAACCCGGAGTGGGATGGCCATGAGTTCCACGATGCCGACCGGTTCGAGCTGGCGGCTTGGACTCCGCTGATCGTCCTGACCGTGGTCATCGGGCTGTTCCCGAAGCTGATCTTCTCGGCAACCACCGACACCGTCACCGCACTGGTAACCAAGGCTTTCGGTGGATGATGAGTACCCGGTACCCGGTACCCAGTACCCAGAGAGACTCCTCGGCCCCCTCCTTGGTGGCGGGATCGTCCGTTCCCGTCGGTGAACCGGGCATGGGTTCAGCCGGCTCGTCCATCATGTCCCGACTGTCCGGATACCAGGTACCTGATACTGGATACCCGGGAGCGCAGCGGCCATGACCTGGGAAATCGACTACCTGGCACTCGCCCCCGAGTTCATCGTCGTCCTGACCATGCTCGTGGTGCTGGGTCTCGATCTCTTCCTTCCCCGGGAGAAGAAGTACCTGACCGCATCGGTGGCTGTGGCTGGAGCTGCCCTTGCTCTCCTGCCGCTGGCCTTCCTGGTGATCCGCGACGAGACGGTGGCCATGTTCAACGAGTCGTATGTGGTCGATCAGTTCGCCTTGGTGCTCAAAGGTCTGTTCCTGATCGCCGGATATGTGGTCTTCCTCATGTCGCACAACTTCATCGAGTCAGACCGCTACTACCAGGGTGAGTACTACTTCCTCCTGCTCGCCTCGGTCCTGGGTTCGCTGGTGATGGCTTCCGCCCGGGACCTTCTGATCCTGTTCATCGGTCTTGAGCTGGTTACCGGACCCACCTACATGCTTGCCGGGTTCCGCAAGGGCGACGTCAAGTCGAATGAAGCCTCGATGAAGTACTTCATCCTCGGGGTCCTGTCGTCGGCGATCATGCTCTACGGCATGTCGGTGCTCTTCGGCCTGACGGGTGAGATCCAGTTTGCCGCTCTGGCCGAGGCGACAGCCGGGCGGGCTGGGGAGCCGATGATGATCATGGCCGTCCTGTTCGTAATCGTCGGGTTCGGGTTCAAGGTCTCTGCGGTCCCCTTCCATTTCTGGGCACCGGACGTCTACGAAGGTGCTCCGACTCCGGTCACCGCATACCTTTCGGTGAGTTCCAAGGCGGCTGGCTTCGTTGGGATGCTTCTGGTCATGTATCTGGCACTTCCAGGGCTATCCGACATCTGGGCGCCGGCTCTGTGGCTGCTGGCGGCCCTGTCGATGACCATCGGAAACCTGGCCGCGCTACGTCAGACCAACATCGTCAGACTTCTCGCATACTCGTCGATCGCCCAGGCCGGGTTCATGTTGGTTCCGTTCGCCGCGGCAGCGGTTGCCGGGGCGGACTTCGAGGAAGCGTTCGGGGCGACCATCATCTATCTGGTCATCTTTGCGGTGATGAACCTCGGTGCTTTCTCGACGGTGATTGCCGGATCGCGGATCACGGGGTCGGGGGAGCTGGCCACATGGTCGGGTCTGGGAAAGATAGAGCCCCGGATCGGTGTCCTGATCGGGGCGTTCTTCTTCAGCCTCGCCGGCATCCCGCCACTGGCCGGGTGGTTCGCCAAGTTCGTGATGTTCCGTTCTGTGATGATCGCCGGTGGGTCGGCAACGGTGGCCTTAGCCGTGATCGCCTCGATCAATGCGGTCATCGCCCTCTACTACTACGCACGTGTGGTCAAATCGGTCTGGCTCGACGACCCGCAGGGTGAGTTCGCCGGGGATCCGAAGCAGCGTCCGGCCGGATCGCTCCGGCTCGCCCTCGGAATCACCATTGCTCTCACCATCGCCATCGGGTTCTATCCGGCCTTCACCACGTTCGTGGGTGAGGCAGCCGAGGTCATCGCCTCCTTCGCTGGCTAGGCCGTTCTCATGCTGGGTCGTGAGACCCCAGGGGTCGCCTGTCCCAGGAGCTGACCCGGGAATCAGCCGGTCAGTTCGGTGCGGCGGGCCGCTCTGTACTCACGGTCGAGGAGCGACCAATGGCTGTGGTCGACCCAGTTGCCGCGGATCAGCAACTCCTCACGGAGGATCCCCTCCCGGGTGAACCCGAGCTTCTCGGCGACACGGTCCGAAGCGGTATTCCCCACCGCGATGCGGAGGACGGCTTTGTGATAACCGAGATGATTGAAGGCCTCGTCCAGGATCTTCTCCACCGCTTCGGTGCAGTAGCCCTTTGACGTCTCATCCGAGCGAACCCAGTAACCCACCTCGAAGATCTTCCCGAGCTTCGAAACCGTCCAGAAGGAGATGTTCCCGATATGGCGATCGGGGTCGTCGCGACGGCGGATCGAGTAGTCCCAGGCACGGTCCTCACGCCAGGCCAGAATCGACTCGCGAAGGAATGCCGCGGTATCTGCGGGGTTGTAATCCATACGAGCCCAGGGGAGCCATTGGTGAAGATCGGAGAGCGATCCCCTGATGGCGTCGTCAACCGGTGCCGCATCGCGGCGGGTGAACCGCTGTAAGACGAGACGGTCAGTCTCGAGAACTCCCCGGGGCATCGGCACAGACTATCCGACCACTTAACCTTGACCAACAGACATGTGGGATCTTCTCAGAATCGAGGATGACTACACCGACCCGGGGGGTCGGCCGGTTGCCGCCGTCCTGGCCCCGTTGTACAACGATGATGAGGGTGATTTGAGGGTGGTTTTGACCAAACGACCCGACACCATGCCGACCCATGCCGGCCACATCGCCTTCCCCGGTGGCCGCCCTCACCCCGAGGACGACGGCCCGGTGGCGACTGCCCTGCGGGAAGCCCATGAGGAGGTGGGGATCGAGTCCGACCAGGTCGAAGTCCTGGGATATCTGCCACCGATCGACACCATCGAGTTCAAGCTCTTGGTCGTCCCCGTGGTCGGCCGGCTCCTCGGGGAAGTACGACTGATCCCCTCACCACGCGAGGTGGCCCGAATCCACACCCCCCTCGTCTCGGATCTGGCCGATCCGGACCGATGGTGGTCGGTCCCCTGGAACGGATGGCAGGTCTGGTACTACGACCTCGACGGCGACACCCTGTGGGGTGCCACCGCCCGGATGGTCCGACATCTGGTCGGGCTCGAAGGTTCTGACACCCGTCACTGAATGGGCCTTACGACACCTCTAGTTTTCCGTCGCTAGTTCCGATCTCCTCTCCGTGGATTTGAGTGTCCCGGTGCATGCCCGCAGACGGTTCCAGCGCTACGTGGCCCTACTGCTGGCGATAACCCTGCCCGCGCTCGCCGTGGGCGAGATGGTCCAAGCCCCATCACCCGGGGCTTCTTTGCTCCTATCCGGGTATGGGGTTCTCTGCGTTTGGGCGATCTACGTGATCCGGTCGAAGTCGGCCCGGGTGGTGCCACTCCTGCTGGCGATCATGTTCTACCTGGCTTCCCTGATCATCGTCGAGTCCCTGATGACCACCGAGATCACGGCCTTCGAGTTCCCCAGCACCTTCGGTCTGATGATCGTCCTATCGGTCCTGACCGGTGGGCTGGTAGCCGGGAGCCGTCTGGTCTGGGCTGCAGGTCTGGCGGCGAGCCTGGCCGCCTGGGTGGCCACGGTCGGGTATCTCGACAACGAGACCCGGGGCGCCATCGGGATCCGTGTCGTGGTAGCTCTGGCCGGTGTGGTCTTCACCACTGCACTGGTGTCCGATCTGTTCGACCAGCTCGGTGAAACCATCCAGATACACGAACGCGCCACCCGGCTCCAGGACGCCATCGCCAGCTGCTCAGAAGCTCTCCTGGTGCACTCCGATGAGTTCGCCGTGTATGAGGCGGCTCGAGCACTGATCGACGCAACCGAGGCCGACTACGTCTATGTCGACAGGACCACCTATGAGGACGGCGAGCCCTTCTGGGAGATCATCGCGGAGGCAGTGACCGATCTCGACCCGCGTGGTGGTGGACGTTGGAAGAAGGGGAGCTACCGGCAGATCCCGACCACATGGGACGAGTTGTCGGCCGGGCGAGCCATCGTCATCGATCCTCGCCAGCTGGATCCGACCGAGGGATCGTTGTACATGGACGACGGCATTCTCTCCGAGGTGTCGGTGCCGATCATGCTCGGAACCCAGATGAGGGGCTCGGTCGGGTTCATCCAGTACCGGGAAGCCCGGGTCTGGACCGATGACGAGATCCAGACTCTCTGGCGGGCTTCCCACATGATCGCCGCCTACTGGAAGCGACAGGACGACGCCGCCCAGCTGCGGGAGTCAAACGACTCCAAGGATCGTCTCCTCGCCTCGGTGAGCCATGAGATCCGGACCCCGCTGACCGCCATCGTGGGGCTTTCCGAAGAGATGGTCGCCTCACGGGCCAACATGAGTGACGAGGAGATGGACGAGCTCAACACCATCATCGCCGTCCAGAGCCGGGAACTGGCCGAGCTGGTCGAAGACCTCCTCGTTGCCTCCCGTGCCGACTTCGGCAACCTCTCGATCAAGTCGGAGGAGATCGACCTCTACGACCAGGTCCAAAGGGTGGTGCAGGGGGTCAGGGAATCCCATCCGACCTACAAGCACCTCTCCGTCGTCGGCGGCCCCACCCTGGCATGGGCGGACCCGCTGCGGGTGCGGCAGGTAATCCGGAACCTCCTCACCAATGCGGTCAAGTACGGGGGTGACCGGATCGCCATCGAAGTAGCCAACCGGGGAAACCGGGCGATGGTGGTGGTCACCGACGATGGTGCCGGAGTTCCCGAAGCAGAGCAGGAACTGATCTTCGAGAGGTACTACCGATCCACGCAATCGCCGACACTCCCCGGGTCGGTCGGAATCGGTCTTCCGGTTTCCCGCCAACTCGCCGAGATGATGGACGGGAGCCTCGAATATGTACGCTCGGGAAGGTATCCCCGGTTCGAGCTGAACCTCCCTGCGGTCTCACCCGACCTGGAGTTGGAGGCCGAGATGGCCTCCGCCAGCGGGTCTTGAACAGCACCCGGTCGGTCGATATCCTTCGCAGCGTGATGACTGTCAGTTGCGCCGGATGGTGGACGCTCTCCTAGAGCGGATCACTTGTCCACGTCTGAGTGACGCCGCCGGAGCCCCCGGCGGCTTTAATTTTGTTCAAGAGGAAATTTCATGGATCAGAAGAAGAGGGTGTTCTCGGGTATCCAACCGACCGGGAACATCCACATCGGCAACTACATCGGTGCGGGGCGCAACTATGTCGCCCTCCAGGAGGACTACGAGACGATCTACTGCATCGTCGACCTCCATGCCATGACCGTCCCCTATGACCCTGCGGAGCTCCGACAGGGTCGTAGTGCGGCGGCCCGGATGTTGCTCGCCTTCGGGGTCGACCCTGCCCGCTCCCTGCTCTACTACCAGGGCGATGTCGCCCAGCACGCCGAGCTCTGCTGGATCCTGGGCACGATCACCGGAATGGGACAGTTGGAGCGGATGACCCAGTTCAAGGAGAAGGCCGACAAGTCCGGTCAGCTCTTCGGGTTGTTCGCCTACCCGGTCCTGATGGCCGCCGACATCCTCATCCATCGGGTCCATGCGGTGCCGGTGGGCGACGACCAGACCCAGCACCTCGAGCTCACCCGCGACCTGGCGGAGCGGTTCAATGCCCGTTTCGGAGAGCTGTTCCCGGTGCCGGAACGGATCACGCCCGAGGTGGGTGCCAGGGTGATGTCTCTCACCGACCCGACCTCGAAGATGTCGAAGTCCGACCCGAGCCCGAAGTCCAGGGTCAATCTCACCGACACCCCGGACGAGATCATGGCCAAGTTCCGTTCGGCGGTCACCGATATGGGAACCGAGGTTGCCTACGACCCGGCCAGCAAACCAGGCGTCTCCAATCTCCTCGAGATCTTCTCAGTGTTCTCGGGTC
>CAYNSP010000050.1:0-13125 GCA_964400035.1 uncultured Acidimicrobiaceae bacterium
GACGTCTCAGGTCGTCCGGGTCGAACACCCGGTCCCACACACCGATCAACTGATTCCCCAGGGCACGAACTCGTTCGGGGTTGGAGCTCATTGGAGCCCATACCGCCATGTGGGCCAGCATCGTCGCTGCATCATCGGCAGGTCTACCCCAACCGTAAGTATCGACATCGACCAGACCCGATATGGCGCCATCGGTGACCATGATCTGGGCCTCGTAGTAGTCACCATGGACCGGATGGTCGGCGGGGTACGGGTCGTCGCCGATCTCCTCGAGAATCCGGTTGAGTCGTGGAGCAAGTTCGGGGGTGATCATCGAAAGCATCCGGACCGTGGCGGGGAGGCGGTCTATCGGGGAGGCGGTGATCCGATCGGACTCCGGTGCCGGGAGATCGGCGACCAGTCCGACTATCTGTTCAATGGGCGGCGTAGCGGCAGTTGGATCCTCCAGGATGTGACGGAGGGTGACTCCCGGGAGCGCCTCGAGGGCGACCAGGCCCTTGGCGTCGTCGACTCCCATGCTGGCCGGGATTGGCAGATGCGGGCTCAGTGCCCGGTGGATCCGGTGAAGATCGTCGACATGGGAGGGTCGTACCGCCTTCAGATAGAGAGTGTGATCCTGTCCGGTCACCTGGACCACGGCACGACGGCGAGGTCGGTAGGCGCGGAGACGGATCTCCACCGGTCCGGGACTGGACCCGAGATCGACCAGCAGCTTCTCGGTCTGAATCGGATCCACCGCCGGGGCCATGCCGGGGAGTGCCGGGTCATAGGGCACCCTCCACACTCCGACCACACCTGCTTCGCCTTCGACCAGCATTGCGCCATCCGGAATCCGGCCTGCGGCCGCTACGAAGGCGTGCTCTCCGGGGATGTCGCCACCCACGATCGAGACGCTGTATCTGACTGTGATGCTCCGCCCGGGCCACCATGAGATTTGATTCGCCCGGATGTCGGTGAGTTCGCCTCCGGTAGTGTCCACTGCTGCCAGTAGGGCAGGGGGGCGGGGGAGTCCAAGCAGAGTGGACACCACCGGAAGATCGGGATCTGAGAGCGCCATCGTGCGCGGGTGGGCGAGACTCACGGGTCGGAGACTGGACGCGGCGAATTAGCCGATTGTGAGAGTTTCATGAGAAGGTTCTTAGGTGCGGTACCCGGGGTCGGGTAGACCTCAAACCACCGGTTTTCCGCTCTTCCCGGGTCTTTCCGGCTTCGGTTCGAACGACTGCGGGTAGCGGTTTTCCAGGGCCACATAGATCGGTGTCGACACGAAAACCGACGAGTAGGTCCCGACCAGGATGCCGATCAGCAGGGCCAGCGCGAAGTCCTGGAGGGTGTCGCCACCAAGCACCAGGAGCGCCACCAACACGAAGATCGCTCCCAGACCGGTGTTGATTGTCCTCGGGATGGTCTGGAGACAGGCGTCGTTGGCCAGTTCGTGGACATCGCCCTTCGTGTTGGCCTTCCGATGCTCACGGATCCGGTCGAAGATCACCACCGAGTCGTTGATCGAATAACCGATCACGGTGAGGACTGCGGCCAGGAACACCGCGTCGATCGACTTACCCAGGAGCGAAAAAACTCCAATCAGGATGGCGACGTCATGGAACATTCCCGCCACCGACGCCAATCCCATGGTCCAACGGAATCTGAAGGCGAGATAGATGAGCTGGATTCCGAGGGCGATCGCCAGCGCCACGATGGCCTTCTGTTTCAGTTCATTGCCAAGGGTGGGACCGACGAACTGATCCCTTACCCGGGTCGCCTCCCCACCGACGGCCGCAACGGCCGCATCGATGGCGGCCTCACCTTCGGGCGTCAACTGCTCGGTCCGGATCACCACGTTGCCCTGACCCGACATCTGCACCACGGCTCTGGGGAATCCGGCGTCGGCAAGCTCCATGCGAAGCTCGTCGAGATCAGGAGCTGTCGCCGTCTGGAACTCGAGAAGTCGCCCACCGGAGAACTCGAGACCCAGGTTGAATCCGAAGACGGCCATGGCCCCCAAAGCCAGGACCACCAGACCTGTCGCCATCCCGATCAGGAGGCGACGCCGACCGATCAGGTCAGGCCGTCGTTCCGCCAGCCACTCCTTGAATCGGCGACCCACGTTCATGCCCATCAGACCGGGTCGCGACTGGATCGAACGGAACCTGGTGATGATGTCGATGATCAACCGGGCCACAACGAGCGCCGAGAACATCGACATGACGACACCGATGGAAAGCGTCACCGCGAATCCCCTTACCGGTCCGGTGGCGAAGAAGAACAGCAGGATGCTGGCGAGCAGGGTTGAGATGTTCTGATCCGCGATCGCCGACAAGGCGCGGCTGAACCCGGCACCCATCGACTCCCTCAGGTCCACCCCGAGTTGGAACTCCTCTTTAGAGCGCTCGTAGACCAGCACATTGGCGTCGATCGCCATCCCGATGGCGAGTACGAAACCGGCCACACCGGGGAGGGTGATGGTCGCCCCCATCCAGAGGAGCACGGCTGCCGTGGTGAGGGCGTAGATCCCCAGTGCGATGGCTGCCACCACACCGAGGAGTCGGTAATAGATCAGCATGTAGAGGACAGTGAGGGCGGCGCCAATCAGGGCGGCTTTGATGCTGGCGTCGATCGCGGCGCTGCCGAGGGTGGGTCCGATGGTCCCCCGCTCAACGACCGTGACCGGAACCGGGAGGGCGCCGGCACGAACCAAAAGGGCCAACTCGGCCGAGGAATCCTGATCGAAATTGCCGGTGATCAGCGTGGTCCCACCCTGAATCCCGAAATCGCAGGGGACGTCGGTGTTGACCTGCGGGCTGGAGATGACCTGTTCGTCAAGGACGATCGCAACCCGACGCTGTGGCGAGCCGAAGGGGAAACATGCTGCCTCACCGGTCAGATCGGCCCACAGGGTGGGACCGTTTCCACGGAAGTCGATCCTTACTGCCCAGCCACCGATCTGTGGCTCAAAGATCGGGATGGCATCACCGACATGCTCACCGATCAGCCGCGCCGGTCCAACCAGGATCGGGGTGCCCGACTCGTCGACAAGCCAGCGTTCACCCTCGCCAGGCTCAGGAAGTTCCGCCGAAGGTCCCCTGGTCTCGAGGACAGGGTGGAAAGTCAGCTGGGCGGTCCGTCCGATCACGGCCACGGCCTCATCAGGATCGGTGACACCGGGAAGCTCGACGATGATCCTCCGAGCCCCTGCTCCCTGGATCGTTGGCTCGGTGACACCCATCCCGTCGACCCGTCGCCGGAGCACCTCGACGGTGCGGCTGATCACATCGGCGTTGACCGTGACTTCAGGTGTGTCCTGGGCTTCGAAGACGATCTGGGTGCCGCCCCGCAGGTCGAGTCCGAGACGCGGATCGACCGTGGCGACTACATAGATCGAGGCGGCTATTGCCACGAGTGACAGGAACAGCCGCCACCTGAAACCTTTCGACAACTCTGATCTTTCGGTGGGTTGAACCGTTGAACGACGTTAGTGGGTCGTGGGGCGAACCTGGGTGGTGTGTCAACTATTCTCCCCACCGTACGCCCCTACCGTGAGGAATCGGACGTGCTCTTGCTCTTGATTGCCCATCTTGCGGCCGCGTTGGTCGCACCTGTCCTGGTCCGGTGGTGGGGCCGGAGGGCATTCGTGCTGCTCGCACTGGTTCCCGGGTCGGCGGCGATCTGGGCCCTCCGTTACACCGACGCCGTCGCCGCCGGTGAGGGTCCCACCGTGAGCATTCCGTGGTTGCCGTCGCTGGGGATCGACCTCAGTTTCCGGATGGACACACTGTCGTGGCTGATGGTGCTGATGGTGGGTGGCATCGGTGCTGCCGTCCTGGTCTATTGCTCCCGCTACTTCTCGACCAGGTCGAAGAGTCTGGAACGGTTCGCCGCGATCCTCACCGCCTTCGCCGGGGCGATGCTCGGATTGGTGATCAGCTCCAACATGATCCAGATCTACGTGTTCTGGGAGCTGACGACCGTCTTCTCCTACCTTCTGATCGGGCACTACTCCGACCGGGCCTCATCCCGTCGTGCCGCCATGAAGGCGATCCTGGTCACCACCTTTGGCGGGCTTGCCATGCTGGTCGGAATTCTCCTTCTCGGTGCGGCCGCCGGGACTTACGACGTCCACAGGATCCTGGCCTCGCCGCCCGCCGGCAGTATCGTCTCCCTGGCAATCGCCCTGATCCTGGTGGGGGCGATCAGCAAATCGGCCCTGTTCCCGCTCCACTTCTGGCTGCCATCAGCGATGGCCGCCCCGACACCGGTCAGCGCCTACCTCCATGCCGCGGCGATGGTCAAAGCGGGGGTATATCTGGTGGCAAGACTCGCTCCCGGGTTCTCGACCCTCCCGGTCTGGGATTCGGTGGTACCCGCACTTGGTTTGGGAACTCTTCTGTACGGCGGTTTCCTCGCGCTCCGACAACACGATCTCAAGCTGATTCTTGCTTTCGGAACGGTGAGCCAGCTGGGGCTCCTGATCACCCTGGTTGGCTCGACCCATAAAGCCACCGCCCTGGCCGGGCTTGCTCTGCTCGGGGCGCACGCCATGTTCAAAGCGTGTCTCTTCCTGGTGGTGGGGTTGATCGACGCAGTCACCGGTACCAGAGACCAGCGCCGCCTCTCCGGTCTGGGGCGCAAGATGCCCGGCACAGCCGTCGTCGCCGGGCTGGCTACTGCCTCGATGATCGGACTCTTCCCTTTTGCCGGCTATGTGGCGAAGGAGGCGGCCCTCGAGTACTACCTCGAAGCCGGCCAGGGCAGCGGAAGGTTGGTGACGGCCGCCTTCATCCTCGGTTCGATCCTTACCGTCGGATACGGAGTGCGTTTCTGGTGGGGGGCGTTCGCCTCCAAGAAGACAGCCCCTGCCCGGTACCCGGTCGTTGCCACTGCGCCACCCCTGCTGCTTTCCGGTCCTCCGGCCCTGCTTGCGGTGGCAGGCCTGATTGCGGCGCTCTTCCCCGGCACGGGTGAAAGGTTGCTTTCACCCCATGCCGCGTCGTACCCGTCGGGGGATCCCGGACACCTGGTCCTGTGGGGAGGGTTCACACCCGCGCTGGGGACCACCATCCTGATCCTGGGCGCCGGTTTCGGACTTTTCCTGCTCCGGGGGCAGATCCTCAAACTGCGAACCCCATGGCCTGCCTACCGCGACGCTGACTGGGTCTACCGGCACGCCCTGAGGACCCTCGATCGTTTCGCCATCTGGCTGACCTCGTCGATCCAGCGTGGTTCGCTCCCCTTCTACCTGGGTGTGATCTTCCTGGTGATGCTGGTTGCTGCTGGAGGTGCCATGGTGACCAACGGGGCGATACCCGACAACCTGGTTTTCGGCGGCCGTCTGGCACGAATCCCGGTCGTCGCCCTCGTGGTCACTGCCACCATCCTTGCCACCCGGTCCCGTCGGCGTCTCAAAGCGGTGGTTCTTGCCGGAGTCACCGGATACGGGACCGCGATGACCTTCCTCCTCTATGGGGCTCCCGATCTGGCTCTCACCCAGGTGATGGTCGAGACGGTGACACTCGTGGTGTTCGTCCTGGTCTTGAGACGTCTTCCGGTCTACTTCTCCGACCGACCCCTGGCCGCAGGCCGTTGGGTAAGGCTTGCGGTCGGCTCAGCCGTCGGCCTGCTGGTGGTGACCCTTGCGATGCTTTCTCCAGCCGCTCGAATCCACGACCCGATCTCGGAGCTGTTCCCGGATGAAGCCGTCGAATTCGGGGGTGGCCGCAACATCGTCAACGTCACCCTCGTCGACATCAGGGCATGGGACACGATGGGGGAGATCTCCGTGTTGCTGGTCGCCGCTACCGGCGTCGCATCCTTGATCTTCCTGAGCCGGCGTACCGGTGACCCGATCGGCCCGACCGAGCAGTCAGTGGGGCGGATCGGTGCCGCTGATCCCGACCCGATCGCCCGGCTTCGGTCCCGACCCACTTCCTCTACCCGGAACATCACCCAGTGGCTCGTGGGTGGGGTCACTCTGGCACCGCAACGACGTTCGGTAATCCTTGAGGTGGCCACCCGCATCCTGTTCCACACGATGGTGGTGTTCGGATTGTTCCTCCTGTTCTCCGGGCACAACCTTCCCGGTGGCGGCTTTGTCGCCGGTCTGGTCACCGGGATCGGTTTCGTGGTCAGGTATCTGGCGGGTGGCCGCTACGAACTGAGTGCGGCTGCGCCTCTCCAGGCGCATGTCCTCCTGGGAACCGGTCTGGTGATGGCCACCGGAACCGGAATCGCCTCCATGGTCTTCGGAGCCTCCGTGCTCCAGAGCGCCATCATCCGGGCCACCCTGCCCGTCTTCGGTGACGTGAAACTCGTCACCTCGGTTTTCTTCGATCTCGGTGTGTATCTCATCGTGGTCGGCTTGATCCTCGACATCCTCAAGAGCCTGGGCGCTGAGATCGACCGCCATGGTGAAGAGTCGGGCCATGACAGCGATCTGGTCGGTCCCGCCCTCGAACCAGCACCCCCACAGCCACGGAGACCACGATGAACGGTTACGCCGGTCCCGACATCCTGGTCCTGATCATGATCGGTGCCCTGGTGGTCGGCGGCATCTATCTGATCCTGGAGCGTTCACTGACCCGGGTGGCGATCGGTCTCATCCTTCTCGGCAACGGAATCAACACGCTCTTCCTGGTGGTTGCGGGACCTCCCGGCGCATCGCCCATCGTGGGTCACGCCGAGATCGAGGACATGGCCGACCCTCTTCCGCAGGCCATGGTCCTGACCGCGATCGTGATCACCCTTGCCCTCACCGCCTTCCTGCTCGCCATGGCCTATCGGTCCTGGCAGCTCAACGAGCACGACGAGGTCCAGGACGATCTGGAAGACCGCATCGTTCGTCTCGCCGCCGCCCGTGTCGCCGCCGAAGGCAGTGACGACCATCTGACGCTGGATGAGGAAGCCCGGTTCGTCCGTGACGAGATGGCGGACCTGACCGAGGAGCATTGGTTAGCCGACTCCGAGGATGACCGGTGATGGATCCGACCTGGCTTGTTCCCCTCCCGGTGATCATTCCTCTGGCCGGCGCCGGTCTGGCGGTGACACTCACCCGTCATCCCAATACGCAACGTGTCATCAGCCTGGTGGCCCTGTCCGCCGTCCTGGTGGTGGCCGGAGGGCTGCTGGTAGCGGCCAGCGATGGACCCCTGGTGGTGAACGTAGGAGGATGGGCGGCACCGGTAGGTATCACTCTGGTGGCCGACCACCTCTCCGCCCTCATGCTGACCATCTCGTCGGCGGTGACCCTCTGTGTGCTCGTCTATTCGATGGCACAGGGCATGGCCGACGGCACCCAGGAAACACCGGTCCCCATATTCCACCCCACCTATCTGGTCCTCGTCGCCGGTGTGGCCAATGCCTTCCTCACCGGTGACCTATTCAACCTCTATGTCGGCTTCGAGATCCTCCTCGCCGCCAGCTACGTGTTGATCACACTTGGTGGGACCGGTCCGCGGATTCGGGCGGGCACTATCTATGTCGTCGTCGCCATCGTGTCTTCAGCGATCTTCCTGCTCGCTGTCGGCCTCATCTATGGGGCCACCGGGACGGTCAACATCGCTCAGCTCGCCCAGCGTCTTCCCGAGATCGATCCCGGAACCCGGCTGGTGTTCCAGTTGCTCCTGTTGATGGCCTTTGCCATCAAGGCTGCCATCTTCCCGCTCTCCGCCTGGCTGCCCGACTCGTACCCGACCGCTCCAGCCCCCGTCACCGCGGTGTTCGCCGGGTTGCTGACCAAAGTCGGTATCTACGCCATCCTTCGCACCCAGACGCTTCTCTTCGATGATGGTCGGGTCGACTCGATTCTGATGTGGGCGGCACTGGCCACGATGCTGGTAGGGATCCTCGGTGCAGTTGCCCAAAATGACATCAAACGTCTTCTCTCCTTCACCCTGGTCAGCCATATCGGCTACATGGTGTTCGGGATCGCCCTGGCCACCCATGCCGGACTCGCCGGTGCGATCTTCTATGTGGTCCACCACATCACGGTCCAGACCACCCTGTTCCTGGTGGTGGGTCTGATGGAACGGGTGGGTGGAACGACCTCTCTCAACCGTCTCGGGGGTCTGGCCCGACTCACTCCGGTGCTCGCCGTCCTCTTCCTGATACCGGCGTTCAACCTTTCGGGGATCCCGCCGATGTCGGGTTTCCTCGGCAAGCTGGGCCTGCTCCAGGCCGGTATTGCCGATGGAACCCCACTCGCTTACGTCCTGGTGGCGGGTGGTGTCATCACCTCCCTGCTCACCCTTTATGTCATGGTGAAGGCCTGGAACAAGGCCTTCTGGCAGCCAGCCCTTGAGGAGAGCGAACCGGCCCGCATCCCGAAGGGGATGATCGGGTCCACAGCAGCCCTCGTAGCCGTCGGACTGAGTCTCACCATCCTGGCAGGACCGATCTACGCCTACACCGAGCGTGCAGCCGAAGACATGAGGACGAAGACGCCATACATCGAGGCGGTCTTCACCCGTGGCGACCGGGGTGATGGTCCGTCGGCGGGGAGTACCCCGTGAGCCGGTGGCGTCTCTCCCGTTTCCGGATTCATGGGTGGGCGTTGCTTTGGATCATCGCAGTCTGGGTCTTCCTGTGGGGTGAGGTGTCGGTCGCCAACGTCCTCGCTGGTGCGTTGATCGGTCTGATCGTGCCGGCGCTACTACCCCTGCCCGGCTTTGGCTACCACGGAACGTTCCGTCCGGTAAGAGCTCTGTGGCTGGTGATCCGGTTCGCCTGGGATCTGTTGGTAGCCAGCTTTCATGTGGCGATCCTCGCGCTCGATCCAGGGCACAAACCGCAGGGAGCAGTGGTCGGTGTTCAGTTGCGGAGCGAGTCCGACCTGTATCTGGCATTCACCGCCGAGATCGCCACCTTGGTACCGGGCACAGTGGTTGTTGAGGCTGTGAGGAGGAGTGGACTTCTCTATGTTCACATTCTCGATGTCGACTCCATGGGTGGTATCGAGAAGGTGAGAAAGTCGATTCTCAAGGTCGAGGAGCGGGTGCTCTACGCCATCGCCTCCCGGGAGGAATTGGTGCGGGCCGGCATGCGGGTGAGAGGGAATAGCGGATGACTGGCATCCTGATCGCGGCAGCCCTGATGATCGCCCTCGGTGCAGTGCTCGCCCTCATCCGGGTCGAAAAGGGACCGTCGATCCTCGATCGCGCAGTGGCGCTCGACATCATGACCAGCACTCTCATCATCGGCGTTGCCCTGGACGCGGCATGGAATCACCGGTTCGACACCATTCCCGTGCTGGCGGCGCTGGCGCTGGTCGGCTTCGTCGCTTCTGTGTCGATATCCCGATTCCTCGCTGTGGAGGCCGAGGACGCCGGTCGAATCAAGACTGCCGAGGAGATCGCAGCCGATGAAGCGGCCCGGATTCTCGCCGAGGAGGAGGCGGCCCGGATCGAAGCCGAGGCAGCCAGGCTGCGGGGGGAGGAGGACGGGTTGTGACCTGGACCACCATCGCAGACTGGGTGGGAGCGATCTTCCTTCTGAGCGGCGCATTCCTCACCCTCGCCGCCGGGGTCGGTGTGCTTCGGTTCCCCGACCTCCTATCCAGGATGCATGCCGGGGCCAAGCCCCAGGCATTGGGGGTTCTCTTTGCTCTGTCGGGACTCGCCCTCCGGCTCCGCACCGGTTCCGCGGTGGCCGGTCTCCTTCTGATCGCGACTTTCCAGGTCCTTACCGCCCCGGTGGCGGCCCATCTGATCGCCCGGGCGGGCTACCGCACCGGCAAGGTGGATCGGGATCTGCTTCTTGTCGACGAACTCACCGCCGATCTCGAGGCGTCAGGCGACTCATAGCCCCTATTCGGGTTGGGGTTTGATCTTCGGCCGGATGAACCGACGCCAGACAAACCAGACGACGGCTATTCCGATCACCACCAGGACCACCTTCTGGAAGAACTCGAGGGGCGCCTCCATACGGTGCCACTGTTCGGCCAGCAGGTACCCGCTCCCGATAAGGATGACGTTCCACACCAGGCTCCCGGCCAGTGTGTAGATGGTGAACGGGGTCAGGGACATGCGGCGGAACCCGGCGGGAATCGAAATCAGCGATCGCATCAACGGGATACACCGACATATCAGTACCGCTCGGGTGGCGTGGCGGTCGAACCACTCTTCGGTCCGGTCCAGGTCGGTGCCTTCGATCCGGAACCACCGGCCGTATCGGTTGACCAGGGCACGCAGCCTTTTCGGCCCGATGGCGGCGGCGATGCCGTACAGGAGAAACGCCCCGACCATCGATCCGGCGGTGGCGGCCACCACCATTCCGACGAAGGTGTGTTCACCCCGAACCGCGACAAACCCGGCCAGAGGAAGGACGACTTCTGACGGAATCGGGGGGAACAGATTCTCGAGGGCGACCAGGAAACCGACCCCGACATACCCCAGCGTCTCCACCACGTTGGTGGTCCATTCCACTAGTCCATCGAGCATGAGCGGTTGAGGGTATCCGGACGGCGCCTGTTATCGTGCCAACCTCGAAAATCGGAGAGCCGGGAAGTCTGGTCGGCAGGGGAGGATCCACGCGATTCTCATGTCGTCCGAGGCTGAACGGCCCCAATGCGCGTCTTGACCGGATCATCCCGGTCGACCAAACACTCAAGGACGAACAGGAAAGACATGAATCAAGGGATACTTGCCGCTGGCGCAGGTGGATGGCAGGAGTTCACCCTCGGCCCGACCGAATGGATGTGGCTTTGGATCTCAGCGGGGTCGGCGCTGCTGGCCCTGCTGGTCGGCTGGGTGCTGGCACGGGACGTGAACAAGGCCGATCAGGGCACCGAGAAGATGCAGGAGATCGCCGGTGCGATCCAGGAGGGCGCCATGGCCTACCTGAGACGCCAGTTCAAGACGATCGGCTGGATCCTGATCCCGCTGGCGGTCATCGTCTTCATCACTTCGACCGAAGTCCTCCGTCCTGACGGGACCTCCGCCCTCGGCTTCTTCCAGTCCGGAACATGGCGGACCGTGGCGTTCGTCGCCGGGTGTTTCCTGTCCGGTCTGACCGGCTTCATCGGGATGAGCCTGGCGGTAAGGGGCAACGTCCGTACCGCCGCAGCAGCCCGCTCGGGTTCCCTGCCTGACAGCCTCAAAGTTGCCTTCCGGACAGGTGGTGTCGCCGGGATGTTCACCGTGGGTCTCGGCCTGCTCGGTGCGACCATCATCATCATGACCTTCCAGAACACCTCGTCGGCCATCCTGGTCGGTTTCGGTTTCGGCGGTTCGCTCCTCGCCCTCTTCCTCCGCGTTGGTGGTGGCATCTTCACCAAGGCCGCTGACGTCGGTGCTGACCTGGTCGGCAAGGTCGAGCAGGGGATCCCCGAAGACGATCCCCGCAACCCGGCGACCATCGCCGACAACGTGGGAGACAATGTCGGTGACTGTGCAGGTATGGCCTCCGACCTGTTCGAGTCCTACGAGGTCACGCTGGTCGCCTCGATCATCCTCGGTGTCGCCGCCTTCAGTTCGATCGGTGCCAACCCTGCCCTCGGTCTGATCTTCCCGCTGATCATCCGCGCCGTGGGTGTGGTCGCTTCCATCATCGGGGTCTACCAGGTCAAGGCCAAGCCCAAGGACACTTCGGCGATGGCCCCGATCAACCGTGGATTCCTCACCGCTGGCCTCCTCACCGTGGTCGGCACTTTCGCCGTCTCCTACTTCTATGTCGGCAACGAGAACAACAACGAAGGCTGGAGGGTCTTCGGCGCTGTGGTCGCCGGTCTGATCCTGGCCCAGGTGGTCAGCCGGATCACCGAGTACTTCACCTCCACCGAGGAGAAGCCGGTCAAGGAGATCGCCGAGTCCACCCAGACCGGTCCTGCAACCACCGTGCTCTCCGGTGTTTCATCCGGCCTCGAGTCGTCGGTTTGGGCCATCGTGGCTATCGCTGGTGCCATCGGGGTGGCGATCATGCTCGGCGACGGGAACATCCAGTTCGCCCTCTACCTGGTCGCTCTGACCGGTATGGGAATGCTGGCCACCACCGGTGTCGTGGTGTCCGAGGACACCTTCGGTCCGGTAGCCGACAACGCTGCGGGTATTGCCGAGATGTCCGGTGAGTTCCACGGTGAGGCCAGGGATGTCATGGTCGGTCTCGACGCCGTCGGCAACACCACCAAAGCGGTCACCAAGGGCTTCGCCATCGGATCGGCGGTAATCGCTGCGGTGGCGCTGTTCGCATCGTTCATCGAAACGATCGCTGGCGAGCTTGGGCTCGACGCTCACGGCTCAGACCTGTTCGGCCTGCCGGAGACTTCGATCAATGTGGCCGACCCGGCGACCTTCATCGGTCTCCTTATCGGTGGCTCCATCGCCTTCCTCTTCTCGGCGATGGCCATCCGGGCCGTCGGTCGGACCGCTGCAGTGGTGGTCAAGGAGGTCCGTCGCCAGTTCGCAGACGGTGCGATCATGCGGGGCGAGCGACGTCCCGACTACGGACCTGTTATCGACATCTGCACCTCAGCGTCTCTTCGTGAGTTGCTCACCCCGGCCCTTTTGGCGGTCCTCACACCGGTGATCATCGGGTTCGGAGTCAACTACTTCGCACTTGGCGCCTTCCTTGCGGCGGTGATCCTCACCGGTCAGTTGATGGCCAACTTCCTGTCCAACTCCGGTGGCGCCTGGGACAACGCCAAGAAGTACATCGAGGACGGCCACTACGGCGGAAAGGGCTCGGAGTCACATAAGGCGGCAGTTATCGGTGACACGGTCGGCGACCCGTTCAAGGACACCGCCGGACCGGCCCTCAACCCGCTGATCAAGGTGATGAACCTGATCTCCCTGCTCATCCTCCCGGCAGTCATCGGGCTCAGGGATTCCAGTTGGAGGTTTGTCATCGCCGGTGTGGCGCTGGTTGTCCTGCTTGCGGCGATCATCTGGTCGAAGCGCCCCGGGTCGTTCGAAATGGAGAGCGCCTAAACAATCATCCCTTCGTCCCCCAAGACGGAGTCTTGGGGGAAGGGGACCCCGCGGCGTAGCGGGGGGGTAGGGATCGTCGTTCCTCCATGATCATCTCTCCTTGATTCTCGATAATGTTCTCTGAATAGCGTTATCCGCGGTGAATCTGTCACATCTTGTCTCTAGGTTGTGGGGGTATGAGATTCGAGAGTGTGTCGACGGATGCGATCGA
>CAYNSP010000051.1:0-13067 GCA_964400035.1 uncultured Acidimicrobiaceae bacterium
TCGATCGCATCCGTCGACACACTCTCGAATCTCATACCCCCACAACCTAGAGACAGGATGTGACAGATTCACCGCGGATAACGCTATTCAGAGAAAACTTAAAGTTCTCAGCGCTTGTCTTTCCACTCGCTCAACGAGCGGTAGATGAGGACCAGGATGAGTCCGACACCGAAGGTGCAGGCGACGAATGCGATGCCGGTGAACAGCCAGGTCCATCCGGGACAGCTCGCACCAAGGTTGTTGTACCGGCAGGTGGCGTCACTGATCCACCAGGTGATGGCGGCTCCCAGGACCCCCATGACCAGAGCGGGGATGACGATCCAGGGATTGGGACGTCTGCGTTCGGTCATTGCGGGCGCCCCCGATCGTCGATTCGGGCGGCGTCGAGAATCTCGGTCGGCGCCAGTTCAGGCGGTATGGGGAAGGTGGAACCCACCTCCCGCGGGGGATGGAATGCAACCTTCACCGACGGGTGCCAGGCGAAGGCAGCCACTGCCGCCCCAAGGACCACGGGGAGGGTCCAGTCCGGCCAGCCCATGAACAAGGCGACAACGAAGGCAAGCAGCGGCCAGATGATCCTCACTCCGATCAGACCACCGAAGATGACCCGGCTGTACAGGAAGGCAAACACAGGCCCACCGAGACCCAATGTGAGTGCGGACCAATCAGGGACGACTCCGCTGAGGCCGACAGCCACAGGAGCCAGGAGAAGGGTCAGGGTCACCATGACCGCCCTATCCCCGGGGCCGGTGGCGGCGGGCAATCGGCGGATCCCGGAGGCTGCAGCAAGCAGGAGCACAGCACCGGTGAGGATCGAACCAAGACCGACCCACCACCAAACGTCAACGGGTCGCACCACGGCGACAAGGCCGCAGATGGCGATGACACCCCAGCCGAGACGGTAAGCCCAGCGACCACCCACGACCACCATCCCGGTCACCGCCACCGTGGCATTGAGCAGAAGCCCGAGAGAGGTGAGGAACACATGGCCGGTGGTCATGTAGGCGGGTGCGGCGATCATCAGTGCAACGGTCCAGGCCATTGCAGGAACGAGCGGACCTATTGCGCCGGCGGATGGCTTCACGGCTGACAGTTTGGCAGGGTCTGTCGGCGACCACTAAGCGGGCGACGGCTGACCGTCGGCCCCCGCCAGGACACGAAGATCGGAGCGTTCCCCGAACCGGGGCGACTCGCCTGGTGACCAGGTGGTCTCTTCCCGCCATGTGTTTCCCGGCCGGAGTGTCACCACAGCACCATGACCGGGCACATCGTCGTGGATGTTGGCCAGGGTGGAGCCGATGACCTTGAGACGCCCTGCCTGGATTGGATCCTGGTGGGAGACGATCACCACGTCGCCATGGGGATGGTCCACGTCCAGACGTCGAATCACCGCGGCCAGCCTGTCAGCGACCTGATCGAGGGTCTCGTCGGCGAAGGTGATCGATTCGGGGTCGGTCAGATAGGCTTCCAGCTCACCGGGGAATGTGCTTTGCAGGGAAGACCAGGGGTGGCCACGCCACCGGTCGGAGATGGACCAATCGGTCAGATCGTCATCAACCCGGACCGGCACACCGGAGCGGGCCGCAATCTCCTCGGCGGTGCGGAGGGCGCACTCCAAAGGCGACGACCAGATCGATACGACGGGTCGTGGCCCCAGGTACCGGCCAACCCGACGGGCCTGCTCCACACCATGAGGGGAGAGTCCGAAACCGGGTAGGGATCCGTAAACCAGATGCTGGGGGTTGTCGACCTCGGCGTGTCGAACCAGATGAACAAGTGCGGCCATGCCCTTCAGTTTGGCCGGTCTTGTCCCAAACCCGGGGTAACTTCGCTGATTGTGTGGACTGAGCCGATCCTCCATGTGGATATGGACTCCTTCTTCGTCGAGGTGGAGAGACTCCACGACGACAGTCTCCGTGGGATCCCGGTGGCGGTGGGTGGGACCGGTCCACGGGGTGTGATTGCTTCAGCCTCGTATGAGGCCCGCCAGTTCGGCGTGCGCTCTGCTCAGCCAACCGCCATGGCCCTCAAGGCATGCCCGCATCTGGTGGTGGTCCACCCGAGCCATGGCCGCTACGGGGAAGTCTCGGCCCGGGTGTTCGAGATCTTCCGGTCTTTCACACCACTGGTGGAGGGGTTGAGTCTTGACGAGGCTTTCCTCGATGTGAGCGGGCTGCGACGACATTTCGGCTCGCCGATCGAAGTCGGGCAGAAGGTTCGGGAGACGATCAAGGGAGAACTCGGGCTCCCCTCCTCGGTCGGGGTTGCGGCCAACAAGCTGGTCGCCAAACTGGCATCCGAGGCGGCCAAACCCGATGGACTCAAGCATGTTCCAGTGCGAGAACAGACGTCGTTCCTCGACAGTCTCAAGGTCACCGCCCTTCCCGGTGTCGGACCGGCCACCCTCGCATCGCTGCAACGTCTCGGGATCGTCACCGTCGCCGATCTCGCCGCCATTCCCGAACCGACGCTGGCACGCGCCATCGGCCCGACCCACGCCCACCATCTCCATCAACTTGCTTCGGGTCAGGACTCACGTCCCGTGCAACCCGACATCGAAGCGAAGTCGATCTCGGTTGAAGAGACCTACCCGAAAGATCTGGAGGGCATCGAGGTGCTGGAGACCGCCTTGCTGGCCCATGCCCACCGTCTCTCCATGCGGCTCCGCAGGAGCGGTGTGGCGGCGAGGACGGTGACCTTGAAGGTCCGTTACGCAGGGTTCGAGACAGTGACCCGCAGTCGCACCGGTGAGAAGGCCATTCAGGGTTGGCGTGATCTCTCTCGCATCGGTGGAGCAATGTTGCGGGAGCTGGCTCCCGATCGCCCCGTCCGATTGCTCGGGCTGGGTGGATCGGGACTGGTCCGGGCGGGGGAGATCGGACAGCTCGACCTGGAAGGTTCGGCCGAATGGGATCGGGTCGAAGACGCCGTTTCGAGCATCCGGGACAGGTTCGGGGACGCAGCCATCAACCCGGCACGGCTTATTGACGATTAGGGGATGAGAACCGGGTTATATGTTGTTGGAGCCGGTGTAGAGTTGACACGGGTACACAGTCGACGGGTGGAAGATGCCTCTTGACGACAAGGAACAGAGGATCCTGGCGGAGATTGAACGCCAGTTCTACGAGGAAGACCCGGAGCTGGCGCGGGCGGTCCAACGGATCGAGCGGCCCCATCGTTTCGGGGTGAGAGTCTCCGTCCTCGGTGTCATCGCCGGTCTTGCGACCATCGTCTATTTCATCTCCCAGACGTACGTCGCCGCAGCAGGGTTCCTGCTGTTGGTCGTCTCGGCGACCTCGCTGGTGCAGGCTCTGCGGTCCAGAGGATGGGCTGCTCCTGCGGACAGCTTCGAGGACGACGAAGACCTCGACGAATAGTCGGGTCTCTGTCTCCAGTCACCTGCCGAGTTGGCTATTGTTCCCGACCCATCGACCCGGGCCATGTGCCCTCGATGGTCAAGTGTTGAAGTCGGGTCCAGCGGGCGGCCCGCAAGGTTTTAGAGAGGAACGAATTGGACCAGGCTTTCACAGCCGAGCAGGCATGCCGGCTGAGCGGATGCACACCTCACCAGTTGCGTTACTGGGACAAGGTGGGTCTGGTAGTCCCTTCGGTGCAGGGGAGCAACGGGCGTCCCGGTGTTCGCCGTCTCTACTCCTTCCGTGACCTCGTCGCCCTCCGGGTGGTGAGGAGTCTGATCGACAACGGGATGTCACTGCAGAGGGTGCGACGGGCGTGGGACTACCTGCGACGCGAAGGATCAATGGACGACCACCTGGCTGAGGTCAAGCTGATCACCGACGGTCAGTCGATCTTCGCCTTGAGCAGTGACGACGGCGAGTTGCTCGACGCTCTCCGTCAGGGTCAGCTGGCCTTCTTCGTGGCGATCGACGAGATCACCCGAGAGGTAGAAGAGGACGTGACCAGGTTCGAACTCGACCGTGACCGATTCCTCGGGATGCTCCGGACCGTCGAAGAGGACGTTGCCGACGAGATGAAGGCGATCGGTTCCTAGGACCCGCCTTCCGGTCTAGCGACGCTTCAACAAGGACCGTGGATTGAATCGGGCGCGGAGCCGCTCACTCCGGTCGTATTCGTACTCCAGCCAGAGCTCGACTGTGGCGAGATCGTCCACCCGTCCGGCGCCATTGCGACCGCCGTACACCGCCGCCGAATACGAGCGGGCAAGGGGGACGAGCTCTTTGCTGGTGACCCCGGCGAACTCAATCGGGGTCAGGTCCTGGTTGATGGTTTCACCGAGGTCCTCGAGACGGTCGATGATCTCCTCCCAGGCGGCGGTTATGTCACCTTCCTGGAGACGGTTGAGTCGGGCCTTACGTCTCAGGTTCTTGAGCAGCGGGACGCTGTAGATCGCAAGACCGGCAATGACCACGTAGAGGAGCCACATCGGGAACTCGCCGGACTGGTTGATCGGGCCACCCTGGCTGGGCGGCAACGGAACCGGCTCCTGTGGATCGATGACATCGTCGGGGATGTCCGGGTTGTTTGGATTGCTGGGTGCGGGAAGCTCGGGGACGTATTCGGCCGGATCGACCTCGGGGAGGATGCTGGAGCTGTTGACCTGACCTCCGGGTGTCGGATCGAACTTCACCCATCCGTAGCCGTCCATCCACATCTCAACCCAGGCATGGGCGTTGGTGTCGCGGACTTCGACCACCTGCACCCCGTCGACCGAGGTCACCGGCCCGGGGGTGAATACCCATACCACCCGACTGGGGATGCCAAGGATCCGTCCCAGGAGGGCCATGGTGGCGGCGAACTGCTCGCAATACCCGGTGCGGAAGTTGGGGCTGGCCGGTTCGGTGAGCCACGCCACCAGGTCGAGGCTGGAGTGTCCGGTACTGACCTCGGTCGAGTAGGTGAAGACTTCGGGGTCGCGGAGCCAGTGCTCCAGCATCCACGCCTTCTCGAAGTCCGTCGTCGCCCCCCGGGTGGCGATCAGGGCGATCCCACGGAGTGACGACGGGGTGTCTTCCGGGACTTCGGTGTAGAACGACAGGTTGCCGGGTCGGATCACGTTTGGTCGATCGGGGCTGGGGGCGTGGTTGAAGACTCCGGCCTCAGCGGCTGCAGCGAAGATCGGACTCAGGTTCCCGTCAGCACCGGTGGCGAGTCCGCCCAGGTCGAGGTCATGGGCCGGGTATGTGGCCAGGAGCTGGTAGTTGCTGTCGGACCGGAGACCCTGGGGGAAGAAGAGGGAACCGTCAGATCCGATCCGGACCGATCTCGGGTTGATCGAGTCGGGCTCGTCGATGTTGTGGATCTCGACCGGGATCCCAGCAGTGGGGAGCAGGTCGCCGGCGAGCCGGTCGAGGTAGATCCGCTGCAGGATCGGCAGGGTCGAACCCCGATATGCGTGGTCACGTCGCCCGATCGGGTCCCCGGGCCGGTAGGCATCGGAACCGCCGCCCCGGGTCCATGCGGTTCCATCGAATCTGTCGAGGGTCTCCATCCGCCAGTAGAAACGTCCGGCGTCGCCGACTTCGGGTCCGAAGGTTGCCCTGAACAGGAGGGCGTTCTCCCGGCTGATGATCTGTTGGCGAAGATCGACGAAGCGGTCGAAGGCGATGCCGGCCCCGGGGAAGGTCCCGCCGCCGACCCCGCGGAAGGGGAGATTCCCGTACTCCGACACCATTCCGGACGCCTGGTGGGCACCGAAGATCGAGACGATGGCGACGACACCGGCCATGATCATCGGGGCAGTCGCTCGCTGGAACGCCTGGGCTCTTCCGCCCTTGGCACGTATCGCACCGATCTGACTCCGCCGGTGCATGGCCAGGGCGGTCATGGCGAGGACCAGGACTATCGCCGATGCGACCATCCATCCCGGGCCGGCATGGGTGCGATCGAACACGGCGAACTGGAGATAGATGATCCCGGAGGGGATCACCATGAGGCTGAGCCGGTCGTAGAGGACGCCGAGCACATAGACCGCACCCAGCGACCAGAGGAGGAGTGCAAGCACGCCGATCAGCGCCGGTTCGGGCGGGACCGGAGGAACACCGTATCTGACCAGTCTGCTGGCGATGTCGAGTTCCTCACCGAGGATCGGCCAGGTCTCAGAAGTCGGGATGAACCCGTAGGCGAGGGTGGTAGGCACGATCACCCGGAGGAAGATGGCTGCGCCCCCGATCGCCATGATCAGTCCGCTGATCAGAGCGTGGATCCGGGCCTGGTGAAGCAGCCACTGCACCAGCCCACCCAGCGCCGCCGATGCAATCAGGATGGGAACCCAGCGGGGGAGGTCGGTGCCGGTCTGGATCAACCGCATCAACCTGGCCACGACCAGGAGAAGGAGGAGGAGACCGCTCAGCTGGCCGATGCGGTGGACCATGTCGACCTCACTGAGTTGAGCCATGTGTTGGCCCAGGTTTCATCGGGTTTGATCATCACGGTGGTGGCACCCACACGATGGAATCCGACCATTGCCTGGGAGAGGGAGTTGGAGACGCCCATCAGGACGGTGTGTCCGAAATCGGGTGCGAGGAGACCCTGGATGGCGAGCAGTTCCCGGTCGGCGATACCGGTGACCATGACCAGCGCTCCGCCACCGCCACGCTGGCGGATCCGTGTGGCTACAGCACGCATGTCGATCCGGTTGTCTGTGCTCACCACGGCCAGACGCTCCATGGCCGCCCGGTAATCAGCGGTATCGATGATGTGGGCGTCGCCCGCCCAAAGGTCGGCGTCGAATCCGGAACGGATCAGATGCGTCACGACACTGGCGGCACCCGAGACCGCGGTCTCGAAGGCGGCCGCCGATTCGTATGCCGATGACCTGACATCGAGCAGGACCATCGCCCGAGCCCGCCAGGGTGTCTCCAACTGGCGGATCATCAGACTGTCGGTCTTGGCCGAGTACGGCCAGTGGACACGACGGAGATCATCGCCCCGCTGGTACTCGCGGAGGGTGTAGAAGTCCTCGCCACCACGCTGGCTGTGCTCGGGTTGGGCGGCGGACATCGCCGGGTCTTTACCGCGCATGGCGGGGAGTCCGGAGAGGTCCTCGACTTTGGGGTATACCACCAGGCGGTCCAGCTTCAAGGCCGGAGTGGGGAGTTCGGCGAGGCCGAGCGGATCCCGGGTGAACCCGAGAGCGGGACCGACGTTGTAGACACCACGACCACGGCAGACCACCTGGTAGGAGGCGTGCGCCTGGACTCCGGGGGTCAGGCTGGCCACTTCGAACGATGCCTGACCGTGACCCTCCACCTCATCCTGGATCCGCAGGTTCCGGATCGGACGACGACCGGTCGCACTCAGACCGAGACTGATCGTGGCGGTGTCCCCGGAGTGGAGCGAGATCGAGCTCAGCCTCCTCGAGATCGACAAGCGACGGGGGTTGAGTCGGACGTAGATGATCGCCCCGATCGAGGCGAGGATCATGAACGCCCCCAGCATCAACAGTTCGGGGTCGCCCAGGTAGTACCAGAGACCGCAGAGTGCGACTCCAGCACCGGAGAGGGCAGCGCCCCGAAGGGTTGGCATCAGGTGGCCACGCGGGATGCCGTCCCCGGCACAGTGAGTGATCCGAGGATCTGATCGATGACCCCGGCGACGGTCTCGCCACGGACCTGAGCCTCCGGTCGGAGGGTGATCCTGTGTGCCAGGACCGGCAGGGAGAGTGCCTTGACATCATCGGGCATCACATAGTCACGGCCCTGGGATGCGGCACGGGCCCGCGCCAGGCGCTGGAGGAGCAGGGCAGAGCGTGGCGAGGCACCCAGCATCACATCGGGATGGGTTCGGGTGCCGGCCACCAGATCGAGGATGTAGGCCTTGACCGATCTGGATACTGCGACATCCTCCCGGGCGATGGTGATCAGGTCATAGACCTGACCAACCGAGACGACGGGCTGGAGGTCGTAGAAGGTGGACCGGATGCCATGAGTGTCCAGCATCTCCATTTCCTTCTCACGACTGGGGTAGCCAACCACGACCCGCATCATGAAACGGTCGAGCTGGGCCTCGGGCAACGGATAGGTGCCTTCATGCTCCAACGGGTTCTGGGTGGCGATCACCATGAACGGGATGGGCACGGTGCGGGTGACGCCGTCTGTGGTGACCTGACGCTCTTCCATTGCCTCGAGCATGGCCGACTGGGTCTTCGGGCTGGCCCGGTTGATCTCGTCACCGACCACGATGTTGGCGAAGATCGGCCCGGCCTTGAACTCGAACTCGCGACGGTCACGGTCCCATACCGAGATCCCGGTCACGTCCGAAGGCAACAGGTCAGGTGTGAACTGAATCCGGTTGAACGCCCCATCTATCGAACGTGCAATCGACTTGGCCAGCTGGGTCTTGCCGACACCGGGGACATCTTCGACCAGCACATGGCCCTCTGAGGTCAGTGCGAGAACCAATAGCTCGATTACGTCACGCTTACCTTGAATTACGGTCTCGACGTTGGAGACGATGCTGTTGAATCGTTCCCTGAAGACCTCGCTTCGATCAGCCAAGCCGGACTCCCTTCCGTCGCGTCAGATTTCCCGTCGACTTTAGACAACAGGGCATATTGTGGTGGCTAGACTTTGCTCGGGGCAATAGAGGGAAGGCAACGTGATTGACACGCTTGGGTCGGGGAGTGTTTCGACGCTGGTTCTGCGTCGTCCGTTGTTGATCGTTGAAGCGATCAGACTCTTCTTTGCAACCCGTAAGAGAATCGGGCTTGCTCCTTCCTCCGTTTACCTCAATTGGCGATCTCATACTGCGTATGGGCAGGCAACGCCGACGCCTGCCGACGAGTTCCTCGCCTTGCTGACCTGGCGCCGACAGATGCGACGGATCAGGAAGGGCCAGTGATGTCGAATCTGGCCCACCGTCTCGAGGACATTCCGGGTGTCGAATCAGTGGTCGTCGACCTCAGCGAAGAGGGAGGCGGGATCAACATCCGATTGCTCCCCGGCGCCGACGAGTACGACGTTATGGAGCGGCTCCGCACCGTCCTCATCTCCTATGGGGTGAGGTCGGCGAGGCCTCAGCCCGCCCCGCCGCTTCCGGAGAGACGTAACACCGAGTACGCCCCGCTGGGGGTCAAGGTCAGGGTCACCCCGTTGGAGAACGGTGCCCGGGTGGAAGTCGAATCGAAGAGTGTCAAGTCGTTCCGGATCGTCGCCGCCGACCCGCTGGCCATCGCCCAGGGTCTCGCCGACGCCTGGTCGCAGGTGGTCGGACGGATTCCCACCGAACTGACGTCGGTGACCGTGGAGGATGGAACGATCCGGGTCACCGCCCGCAACGGTCAGCACGTCGCCACCGGGACGGGTGACCTTGCCGACGGGTGGCAGAACGCCCTGTCCATGGCCGTCGGCCAGGCAATCGGGGTTCTCAAGAACTAGGTCATCGCATCCGGGTGCCGGGTCTCACCCGGAAAAGTGTTACCGACCAGAACCGGATCACTACTACTCTTCAGTCGGATTAGGCGATGGCAAGGTCACTTGTACTGAATGCGAGCTATGAGCCGCTATCAGTGGTGAGTGAACGTCGCGCTCTCATTCTCCTCCTCACCAAGAAGGCGACCATGGTCGTCCCCAAGGACGAGGTGTGGTCGGCTGCTTCGGTTTCGATGCAGATCCCTTCCGTGGTCAAGCTCAACCGATATGTGAAGGTGCCCTACCGGCGGTCGATCCCGGTGACCCGACGGGCCGTCTTCGGTAGGGACGGACACCAGTGCCAGTACTGCGGGGGACCGGCCGAGTCGATCGACCATGTCACCCCGAGGAGTAGGGGAGGGGAGCACACGTGGGAGAACGTGGTCGCCTGCTGTCGCTCCTGCAATGTCCGCAAGGGTGATCGGATGCCCGCCGAGAGCGGCTTCCAACTCCGCACCAACCCGGGGCCACCGAGACGTTTCGCCTGGATCTACGCCTCCACCGGGTTCCAGGTAGACCCCGACTGGCGGGTCTTCCTCGCCGAGAGCGCCTGACGCCGTTCTCACCGCTGGCTGCCATCAGCACCGCCTCCGTTAGCTGACTGCGGCCCCGCCCGGGGTCGGGGCATCTGCCCACCCACAACAGGTGAGCCCCAACGCGCACGTCAACCCCACGAAGTGGAGTGAAAGGGTTGACAAGTGGGGCAAAGTGGGCCATAGTGGCGCGTACTTCCCGTGAGGGAGCCATGGACGGACAGGACGGAAACAACGGATGCTGCTCGGTGAGTACTTCCACAGTCTCGACGGAAAGGGGAGGGTGGTCTTGCCCTCGTCATTTCGTCGTGAACTGGAAGACGGGTGTGTCATCACAAAGGGACAGGACGGACAGCTGGTGATCTACCCGGTTGAGACGTTCAAGAGTCTTGCCGCCGAAGTCACGTCCGTGGCTCCCACCCGTGACAGCCGACGTTTCGCCCGGACGGTGTTCGGTGGCGCCGACCATCAGGAGATGGACAAGGCGGGGCGCGTCCTGGTGAAACCCGACCTGCGTGACTTCGCCGGACTGGAGACATCCACCGAGATCGCCGTGATCGGTGTCTTCGACCACGTCGAGCTCTGGGAGAAGAACCGCTACCTGGATGACCGGGCAGCGGGTGATGAGAGATACGTCGATGAGGAGGACTGACCCGCACACGACCAAGGCTTGGACCATTGCCAGCCCCCCGGAACCAATTGGAAGGCCCCTGACTCCGCCCGCTTTCATTTGGTACCAGCGCCCGGGGGGCTGGCAATGGACCAGGACGGACGTGAGTACCACCGACCGGCCCTCGCCGACGAGGTGGTGGAACTGATGGCACCGGTTATGCCGGGCCTGGTCGTCGACGCCACCTTCGGGGGTGGCGGGCACACCCGTCGGATCCTCCGGGAGTTCGGCGACGCGGTCAGAGTCCTAGCCGTCGACCGTGACCCCAACGCCCTGACCAACCTCCCTGCCGGCGGACAGGTGGTCGGCATCGAGGGGAACTTCGGTGATCTCGCACAGATCCTCACCTCGCACCTCAGCGAGCCACCGGCTGCCGTCCTCTTCGACTTCGGTGTCTCCTCGCACCAACTCGACGAGGCGTCCCGGGGGTTCTCCTATCACCAGGAGGGACCGCTCGACATGCGGATGGGTCGGGACACCGATCTGACCGCAGACGAGATCGTCAACCACTGGCCGGTCGATGATCTCGCCGACATCATCCGCCGCTACGGCGAAGAGCCGATGGCCGGTCGTATCGCCCGGGCGATCGTTGCTGCCCGACCCATTGAATCCACTGCCAGGCTGTCCACCGTTATCGCTGATGCGATGCCTGCGGCCCGACGTCGGGCGGGTCATCCCGCCCGACGTACCTTTCAGGCAATCCGGATGGCAGTCAACGCCGAACTCGATGCGATTAAATCGGGTCTCGACCAGGCGATCGAACTGGTCCGTCCGGGCGGTCGGATCATCACCATCGCCTACCACTCCCTCGAGGATCGGATCGTCAAGAACCGGTTCGCCGCCGGTGCCACCGGATGCATCTGCCCCCCGGGACTCCCGGTGTGCGGCTGCGGTCGAACCGCCGAGTTGAGGATCCTCACCCGGAAGCCGATCCGCGCTTCTGAGGCCGAGGTTGCCTCGAACCGTCGGGCCCGCTCAGCCATTCTTCGAGCCGCCGAGAAGGTGGCCGCATGACAGTCGTCACCAGGACTGAGGTTCGTTCGGAAGAGACCCTCCGGGTCGTCGCCGGGAAGAAGAGCCGGCGTCCATCGACAGCGCCCTGGCTGGTGGTTGCCGTCCTCGGTGTGGTCGCCTTCTTCGGCCAGGGTTTCGCCCGTACCAGTCTCGATCGGAATGCGTTCGAACTCGCCGAGTTGAACAAGGAGATCGCGGTTGAGGAGGCCCTGAACCTCGAACTGACCCTGAAGATCGCACGTCTGGAGAGTCCCACCCGCATCGGTCCGCTGGCCGAGCAGCTCGGGATGATCGTTCCTCAGACCACACACCAACTCCTGGCGGATCTGGACGGCCCGCCACCGGCATTCGCCCGGTCGGCGACTGAAGGCACAAACCAATGAGCACCCGTTTACGCGCTGGAACCGGGCTGATCGATGGGGTCCCACCCCTCCGGGAGTTCAGCCGGAGGCAAGGGACCCATGTTTCCAGCTGATCGTCCCCGCTCCTCGAAGGGTCGTCTCACCCTCATCGGCCTCGCCCTGGTTGTCGCCTGGGCAGGAATGGGTTACCGCCTGGTCCAGCTTCAGGTGGTCGACGGCTCGGAACTCGCCGACGCCGGTCTGAAACAACGTCAGGTCACCCGGGACCTAGCCCCGCAGCGGGGAAAGATCTTCGATCGCAATGGCGATCTGCTCGCCATGACGGTGGACTCCAAGAGCCTCTTCGCCGTACCCCAGGAGGTGGAGGATCCCAGGTATGTCGCCCAGCAGATCGGCAGCTACCTCGATATCGACATCGAGACCCTCTACGAGCGTCTCACCAGCGATCGGAGCTTCGTTTATCTGAAACGCCAGCTCGATCCTGAGGTCGCCCAGGAGGTACTCGATTTCGGGTTCGACGGAGTCTTCGCACTGAACGAACCGACACGCTCGTATCCGCAGGGCGTCGTCACCAGCCACATCACCGGTTTCGTCGACATCGACGGGGTCGGGCGGGAGGGTCTCGAGTTGTTCTATGAGGACGCGCTCCGTGGTGTTCCGGGTAGGGCAGTCTTCGAACGGGCGTTGGACGGGACCCCGATCCCGCAGGGCATCTCAGAGATCGATCCGGCGACACCCGGTGTCGACCTCATCACCACCGTCGACCTTCCGCTCCAGTACCAGGCCCAGAAGGCATGCCTCGAAGCGCTCGGCGAATTCGGTGCCCAGGAGTGCTGGGTGGTCGTCATGCATGTCGAGACCGGTGAAATCCTCGCCATCTCGGGCGCCCCGCAGTTCGACCCCCACACCCGGCAGCGTCTCGGTGAGCCTTGCGCTGACGAGGACGACACCGGATGCGGGATGTTCAACTTCGCGGTTCGGGGCATGTTCGAACCGGGTTCGACCCAGAAACTGATCACCGTCGCCGCCGCCCTCGAGGAGGGCGAGGTCAGCATCGGGACGATCATCCCCGACGTGGAAGACACCCTGGAACTTCTCG